>JAICRN010000128.1 GCA_025937335.1 Microcoleus sp. TY_ISSM_2_bin.22 | reverse complement strand
GTTCCACAAAGAGGGAATTTTCTCGCTTCACAGGCCGGAAAGCCTGTTGCTGACAATGGTAAAAGATGTGAGTATAAAATGATATAGCAGAGTTAGGCTATCTAAAAACCCAGCGATGCCAAGCAGCAAGCGCTACTAATTGTCAAGCCGATCGCCCAAAGAAACCCGATAATTAATAATTGGGGAGTTGCAAAAATAGTGGAATGAGACATATTTTAGAAGTGGTGCAAGCTTTTTTGAGAAGTAGCGTTTTGTAGGCGCCATATTTTTTTAAGACAGTTTAAAAGAGCAATTTCCAGCGCTCGCCAAAATATTAGGATAAATCAGTGAACTCAGCAGCAACACTCATCCAACAGCTACCCGAGCTCAGCGATGCTCAATTCCATCAAAAATATTTGAAACAAAAACAAGGGATGCGCACCTTGGCGACAATATTGCCGCAAGTAGAACAGCAAAGTCTGGCTTTGCGGGCAGTAAAACTAGCTCTAAAAGTAAATTTAAAACTCGGGTCGAAGCTAGCAGGAACGGTAAAGCCAGAATTTCAAACAGCCACCATAAAATTAATCGAAAAAATCCCAACTTCGCCGCTGCTCAAAATTCAACTTCTGGCCCTAACAAGTTCCGATCGGGCAATTCCGATCTTGGCGGCCGCATTGAACCACAAAGACAGCGCAGTGCGCCTTCATGCTATTCGGGCGATCGGGAAAATCGGCTCCGAGGCGGCAGTAATTGAATTAGCCCGATCGCTCGAATCCCAAGATTCCCAAATGCAAGCTTGGGCGGCTTGGGCTTTAGGAGAAATTGACTCGAAACCAGCCGCCGCAGCACTGCTGAAAGCCCTCAAACACCAAGACTCCCGGGTGCGCGCCCGGGCTGTTTGGGCCTTGGGCAAAATTAACCCGAAAACAGCCGTCCCCGCGCTGCTGAAAGCCCTCAAACACCAAGACTCCGAGGTGCGCTGGCGGGCGGCGGTCAACTGCGGCAAAATCGGCGTCTCTGAGGTAGTTCCCGGGCTGCTGAATGCCCTCAGAGACTCGAATCACATCGTCCGCGCTAGGGCTGCGGCGGCTTTGGGGAAAATCGGCGATTGTGAGGCAGTACCAGGCTTAATAGAATTGCTTCACGACGATCCAGACTCCTATGCAGTTTCTTTGAGGGCCGCCGAGGCCTTGGGACAAATCGGCACGGAAACGGCTGTGGCCGGCCTGCTGGAAGCCCTCAACCATGACGACTCAGACGTGCGCGGCAGTGCAGTTTCTGCCTTGGGGGAAATCAGCAGCGAGGTGGCTGCGGCGGCGGTAATGCGATCGCTCTCGGATCGGGACATTTTCGTGCGCGGCAGGGCTGCTGTTGCCCTCGGGAACATCAATACCGAGGGAGATGCTAAATTGCAAAAAATGGTGGTCGCGGGACTGGCGATCGCGATTGGCGACAGCGAATCTTATGTCCGATGGAGAGTTGCTGATGCTTTGGGGCAAATTCGGACAGAGGAAGCTGTAGCAATTTTGGTGCAGATGCTGGGGGACGAAACCTCTGGAGTGCGCCAAAAGGCTATTAAATCCCTCGGTCAAATTGGCTCAGCGGCGGCTGTTTTGGCTCTGAAAACAGCTTTAAACCGCGAATTTGCTGACGTTCGCGCGCTGGCTGCCCAATACTTGGCGGATGTCAGCACTGAGGCAGAAACAGTTGATTTTGAACCATCAGTTGCCGCAGATTTATCGGATCGAAAATTGCCGAAAATCCTGATTGCTTCGCAAGCAGAAGCCAGCGAATACATTGTCGATCGCGCTGTGGGGCGCGAGATCGAATACCTGATCTCGATCGGCAGTCCGGGTGTTCCCAAACCCAAAACTTTTCATCAAATCCCGAACCGAATGTGCCTGGAGTTTAACGACCTCGAAACCCCCGTTGACGACCCCGATCAAATCTTGCCTACCCTTGAGGATGTGCTGAAAATTATTGACTTCGCCCTTAAAATGTCATCGCAGGGAGGCAGTTTGCTGATCTGCTGCCAAAGCGGGATCAGCCGTTCAACTGCCACAGCTTTGATTGTTTGTGCTGCGCTGTTGGGTCGCGGCAAAGAACCGGAAGCTTGGGCAGTTGTGCTCGCCGCCAGACCCCAAGCCAAGCCGAATCGCTGGATGGTACACTTGGCGGATGAAGCTTTGGGTAGAGACGGTAAGCTAGCACTGGCGATCGAATTGACCGCCGCCACTCCAGAACTCGCAATTGCCAACAGTTGACTGGCAGAAACCCAGTTTCTTTTCGTAAACCCTACAGTTATACTCAATAAACGACACTTGACCTCGGACTTGTCTTTGCAGGGCAACGATGCCAAAAGTCGATCGCCAGGGTGCAAAATTTCGATCGGCTGCTGCATTTGTGACATTCTGTGCTACAAAGTCGTCGGATGCTCAACAAAAACCGTCAAGCAATCGTCGCATTGCTGGCAGCAAAACTCCAAAGCTGAGGAATCGGGTGCATTGTCAACAGACAATATCAGCTTGGGGGAGCTCACAGGCAAAACGCATCAGACAGAATTTTCTGGCTGTAACGTTCCACGCGGGGATAATTCACTGCCGGGATTAATTTTTATCTATTTTGCCTGCTGCAGACTTTTACGAGTCGAAAAAGTAATTTGGCAACAGCCATCAACAGCCTAATTATCTACTAGACATCAACCGAATTTAAGTTTCTCCTCGGACTCGACAAGAGTTTTAGATACTTTTTCGCCGATGTCTACTAGAAAATAGACAAGCTTTTCCGTTTGGAGAATTTAAGAGCGTGGTAAATTTTAACAGAATACAGCGATTGCATATGTCAAAAATTAACTTGCTCAACAAAACAGGGGACGCAGCAAGCCAATCGGTTGCCGTTTGCGAAGGCAAAGCCGAAGTAAATTCCGACTTAGAACCGTTTAATCAGCAGGAAAAACCTGTAGGAACGCCAAAGGTTAACCCAAAAAATAGCAATGTAGGTAAACTGATGCCGCTCTTTATTTCGAGACAAGTAGCTTCTGTAGAAACCGCAATCCCAAAACCTCCAGCCAGGATTTTGTACAAAAATTATCCTTAAAAATCATCAAAAGTTGGCCATCTAAAATTGGCAGTTTGCCTATCCATCAAAAAATTGGTGGCGGGTATTTGCTGGCAATAGGAATCGGCTTTATTGGCTCCCTGAGTGGACTTGTAATCGCCGACTACTACCAAGGACAAGGACTAAACCAACTCAATGATGCTCACCTGCAAGCCCAATTGCTGGGCAATTTTAAAGATGCAGCGCTGGCGGCGCAATTGCAGGGAGCACAGCTAGATTCTTTTGTAGACAATTCTGCCCAACTACAACTGCAAAAAGAGCAGTTAGTCGCGAGCGTTACTAAGGCAAAAAACCTGCGCTTGCGCATAGAAAAGTTTGCCTACAGCCAACCCGCTTGGCTGGCAGCAAAGCCAGAAGTTCTCAAAACTTTACTGCAAGAGTGCACGGAAGATTTAGAATCCTACGCCGATACTCTCAAGTCAATTTTGCAGCAAATCGAGCAATCGGAACTGTCGCCTCTGGAGATAGAGTCGGCCCGAAAATTGTTGGCAACAGAAAGCGGAGAAGGTGTCAAACAGCTCAACAAAAGCCTTGAGGAATTGAGCAAAATCCTCGAAATTGCCCAGCAGCAAGAGGGGCAAGGGGGTGAAGTGATGGAAGACGCCCAAGGAATGGAAAAAGCCATAATTATTATTAGTATGCTGCTGTCGGTAGTGGTGGCGGGAATTGTGGCTTGTCGCACCAGTCGGGCGATCGCCCAACCTGTTATCAGCGTCACTCAGGTGGCTCAACAAGTAGCCGCCGAGTCTAATTTTGACTTGCGAGCCCCCGTCACGGCACAAGGCGAAATAGGCTGTCTGGCTGTCTCTCTCAATCACTTAATTGAGCGAGTTTCGGAACATACAAAAGAATTGAAACAAGCTAAGGAAGCAGCCGTCACCGCTAACACTGCTAAAAGCCAGTTTTTAGCAAATATGAGCCACGAATTGCGGACGCCTTTAAATGCGATTATCGGCTACAGTCAACTACTTTCAGAAGATGCCCAAGATGCGGGATTTCATGAGTTTGTACCCGACTTGCACAAGATTCAGAAGGCGGGTACGCACCTGCTATCTTTGATTAACGATATCCTCAATTTGTCAAAAATTGAAGCCGGGGGGATGAAACTCGAAATCGATGAATTTGACATCGAATCCCTGGTTGACAATGTTACGGGTGCCGCGAAACCGTTGGTAGAGAAAAATGGCAATGTTTTAGACATAGAGTGCGATCGAACTGCGGGTATCATGCACGCAGATTTCAAAAAAGTGCGGCAGGTTTTGATGCACCTGCTGAGTAATGCTGCTAAGTTTACCAAAAACGGCAGGGTGAAACTAACTGTCAGGCGCATTGAAGGAAGCGGCAAATTGAATGCAGCAGGGCGATCGGCGATTGACAATTCAATGCCTGCCGATGAAACTCCTTCTGCGGCGATCGCTTGTCCCCTGCTGAATGTTGAAGAGTCGGATTGGATTTGTTTATCTGTTAAGGATACCGGAATTGGAATGTCGGAAGAACAACAGCACAAATTGTTTGAAGCTTTTGTGCAAGCTGACTGTTCAACAACGCGACCTTACGACGGTGCGGGATTGGGGCTGACACTTAGCCGCTACTACTGTCAGATGATGGGCGGGGAGATTTTTGTAGAAAGCGAGGAGGGGAAAGGGTCTATTTTTACTGTGCGGATACCTGCGGGAAAGGGGTGATGTGATGTTTGGGGCGAGAGATGTAGGGGGTAGGCAGAGGGGCGAAAATTCATGTTTTAAACCTCTGGTTTTATGTCCAAATGCTTTAGTCTGGCTAGTGGGGGCGATCGAACAGAAAGATCGGGTTTCGCGATCGGGTTTTAGTTCTCCTTAATAGTTCCCCAATCACGTTGAAATACATCTAAAACACTATATGGATACCAGTCTCGATCATCATATTGACGCCAATCACCAAGCATCGATCTGCATTGGTTTCTGAAAATGACTGACCTGCAAGATTTCGCATAAATTCACGGCATCGATCTTGTTGGAATTCTCGAAATGCTAAAAGTCCAACAGCCTCACATCGCTGTGGCAGAGGTATAATGATTGAGTTAATATATTCTGGTTATTGCCAATTCTTCTTGAATTTTATTATAATTTTTTTAAATCTTCTTTCAGCTTTGCGTCGATCGTCAAGGGAAACATTTAGCAACATCACTGCAACATCTAACCAGCGATAAGAAAATCGTTCCTCAAGACGAAGTAAACTTCATTATAGTGTAGACTCTCGATAGTGGTTGTACCAGCTAGATCGAGCGATTTGACTGCACCATTCGACAACGAGGATCTCGATTGGTGAGAAAGAGCTTATTCTTCTCTAATAAATTGGAAAATCATCTGGCTGCAATTTGGATTTTTGTGCATCATTATAATGCTAGTTTACAACTCGCTAATGCCTACTTTTTTTTGAATTCGGTTTTGTTTTATCATCTCGATCTTTTCCTTCAGGGCACTACCAAAACTGCTGGAGTCTCAGAAATTAAAAAACGAGTAGAAGATTTAAAAGGAATACAAGGCGCACAAGTCGCTTATACTGCTAGAATTAATACGGAATCAGTAATCGCGCTGTCTGCTACACTTGTCGCTGAAAAAATCTAAGTACGAAAGCTGATATACTACTTGGTTATTGCCAGCCTCTTGTTGCGATCGCCCCAACAGCAGATAGAGCTGTTCAATAGCCCTCCGATCGTAGCTCCCACAATGTAGCTCATCCTTAAGGGATATTCATAAATGCCGACAAATTAAGTAGGCTCTGATACAAATAGTCCGAATTACTCAGCCACACGCTTACCAAATATGTTGGCTCCTAAACAACTGAAGTCGAGGACTTCACATCATGACTTTTCCTCAAAAATCTCCAGAAAATACACCCGAATCGATCGCACCAGCCGCGCTCGATACCGAACAATTAGCCGCAACCGATGCCCCCTTTCCCATTGTTGGGATTGCTGCCTCAGCAGGAGGTTTGGAAGCATTCACGCAGTTACTCAGCCATTTACCGATCGATACGGGTATGGCGTTTGTGCTGATTCAGCATTTAGCCCCCGATCACAAAAGTCTGCTGACCGAGATTCTCGCGAGAACGACGCAAATGCCTGTGAATGAGGTAGAAGACGGCGTATCTGTAGAACCCAATCAAGTCTACGTTATTCCGCCCAATACCAAGATGGTGCTATCTAAAGGCGTGCTGAAACTATCACCCCGCGAGAAGATTTATGGCAAATATATGCCGGGAGATGCGTTTTTTAGCTCATTGGCGATCGATCGCGGGCACAAAGCAATCGCCGTAGTTTTATCAGGGGGAGACGGAGACGGTTCACTCGGGCTCAAGGCAATCAAAGCAGCCGGAGGCATGACTTTTGCTCAATGTCAAGGCACGGCAAAATTCGATAGTATGCCGAATACCGCTGTTGCCACAGGTAATGTCGATTTCGTTCTGCCACCGGAAAAAATTGCCGAGGAACTGGCAAACTACAGTCACAATCCCCTTCTCACTGGCCCGCTTCACCTGACAAAAGTTGAGGAATCGCCCGAAGAGGGAGATGTCCTGGCAAGTATTTTTGCGCTGCTGAAATCGACCACAGGCGTAGATTTTAGCCACTACAAACCCACGACGATCGCTCGACGCATCCAGCGACGGATGGTGTTGTACAAGCTCGATAGCTTAGACGATTACGCCCAACACCTTCGATACAATTCGGCTGAAGTCACAGCCCTGTATGAAGAAATCCTGATCCACGTTACCAGTTTCTTCCGCGATCCCGAAGCCTTTGAAAAGTTAAAAGAACTGGTTTTCCCCACGATTACCCAAAATAAATCGGCCGAAACTCCGATTCGGATTTGGGTGGCGGGATGTTCGACAGGTGAAGAAGTTTATTCGATCGCCATTTGCTTGTTAGAGTTTTTGGGCGATGGAGTCATCCCACCACCGATCCAGATTTTTGCCACAGACATTAGCGAACAGGCAATTGGCAAAGCGAGGTCTGGCGTCTACTCAGAAAACCAGATGGTAGATGTTTCACCAGAACGGCGTACTGCCTACTTTATTGCCCAAGAAGATGGTAGCTATAGAATCAGCAAGGCAGTCCGCGAACTGTGTGTATTTGCCCGACAAGACTTAGGTAGCGACCCGCCTTTTTCCAATCTCGATTTAGTTAGCTGTCGCAATGTGCTGATCTACTTGGGAGAGTCATTGCAAAAAAAAGTGATGCCCATTTTCCATTACAGTCTCAACCCAAATGGTTTTCTCTTGTTAGGCACTTCTGAGAGCACCGGAAAATTCTCATACTTGTTTACTTCATTGGATAAAAAATCTAAAATTTATGCCAAAAAGTTGACGGCGACTCGTCCAATTTTTTCGTTTACGCCGAGTTCCTATCCCGTAGCTAAAGCACGCGAACGGCAGGGAGTGAAGGAAAATTTGACAAATAGCTTTGATTTACAGCGAGAAACAGACCAACTGATTTTGAATCGCTATGCCCTAGCAGGTGTGGTTGTCAACGAGCTCATGAACATCCTGCAAGTGCGGGGAGACATCAATCCTTACTTGAGACTGGCCTTCGGAACGCCCGACTTAAACTTGCTGACAATGGCAAGGGAAGGCTTGCTGCTCGAGCTTCGCACAGCCATTTATCAGGCACAAACGCAGAACGTGACCGTTAGAAAAGAAGGGGTATCGGTTGTTGAATCGGGCGGACGATCGAGTACCGTCAATTTTGAGGTGATTCCCTTCAGGCCACAGGCGATCGAAGGACGCTATTTTTTGGTGGTATTTGAACAGGCTTCACCCCCGGTGCTTAACATCACCACCATCCCTTGTGAAAGCTTCGAGCAAGCTGATTTAGTGCGCGAAATTGAGCTGCTGAGGCAGGCACTTGCAAGCGCTTACGAAGAAAAAACGGCGGTTCAAGCGCAACTGCAAGCGGTGATCCAGGAACAGGAAAATCTCAACCAAGACATCAAAATTGCCAACGAAGAAATCCTATCGAGCAACGAGGAGTTGCAAAGCACCAACGAGGAACTAGAAACTGCCAAAGAAGAAATTCAAGCGACTAACGAGGAACTCACCACCACTAACGATGAACTTCGCAGTCGCAATATTGAACAAAGCCTGGTCAATAACGATCTGACAAATTTGCTTTCCAGTATCAATATCCCTATCTTAATGCTGACCAACGATTTACAGATTCGACGCTTTACACCAACGGCACAGGAAATTTTTAGTTTGATTCCCACAGATGTGGGACGACCCTTTAGCGACATCCGCTCAACTCTGAACGTTCCCGAGTTGGAACAGATGATTTTGGAGGTAATTGATACTCTCCACACGAAAGAACAAGAAGTTCAAACTTTATCGGGATATTGGTACAACCTCCGCATTCGTCCTTACCGCACAACGGAAAACCAGATTGACGGTGTGGTCATGGTTTTGCTCGATATTGACGCCCTCAAACGCAGTGCCAGAACCTTGGAGGATGCCCGAAATTATGCTGAGGCGATCGTGGAAACTGTGCAAACGCCTTTAGTCGTCCTAGATGCTGATTTCCGAGTTAATAAAGCAAATCGCTCGTTCTATGAAATGTTTCAGGTTTCACCGTCAGAAACAGCACAATATTTGCTGTTTGAGCTAGGCAAGGGGCAGTGGAATATCCCCCAATTGCAATGGATATTGCAAGATATTCTGGTTAGTGATGTTCAGCTTCAAAACTTTGAGTGGACTCACTTGTTTGATAAGATAGGGCAGAAAACCATGCTGCTGAATGCTTGTAAACTTGAACGAGAAGATCGAGCTTTAATGATTCTGTTGTCGATCGAGGATATCACAGAGCGCAAGCAGTTTGATACAGAGCGATCGCAGTTATTGCAGCAGGAACAGTGGGCCCGCCAACAAGCAGAAACCGCCAACCGTGCTAAAGATGAATTTCTCGCGAATCTCTCCCACGAACTTCGCAATCCCCTGACTCCGATCCTGGGATGGGCACAAATCCTGCGATCCGGCCAGCTTAAGGGAGCAGCGGCTAATCGCGCTCTAGAAGTGATCGAGCGCAGCGCGAGGACGCAATCTCAGTTAATCGAAGATATCCTGGATCTTGCCAGGATTACGAGCGGCAAGCTCGCTCTTAATACGAATTCGATCGATCTAGTTTTGGTGGTGCAAGCTGCGCTCGATGGGGTTCAATTATCAGCCGATGCCAAAAACATTCAAGTTGTTTCGCAGTTGAGTTCTGCAACTGTTTTAGGCGATGCTGATAGATTGCAGCAAGTTGTGTGGAATATTCTATCTAATGCGATTAAGTTTACTCCAGCCGGGGGACGAGTAGAAATCACGCTGCTTGCGATCGAGAATCACGCTCAACTTCGTGTTAGCGACACGGGAAAAGGGATTCGGGCAGACTTCTTGCCGTATATTTTCGATCGTTTCCATCAAGGGGATTCCAGCAGCGTCAAGGCTAATCAAGGGCTGGGATTGGGTTTATCGATCGTGCGTCATCTGGTAGAATTGCACGGAGGAACGGTGGAAGCGGATAGTCCGGGTGAGGAACAAGGAAGTACAATGACTCTGAAATTGCCGTTGCGATCGTTGCTTCAAAAGTTGACACCGGCGCTCAATTTAAATTCAACTGCTGTCGCAGGGCCTTTAAACGCCTCAATCGATATCGTCCCCTCTCTCGAAGGCTTGCACATCTTAGTTGTGGACGATCGGATCGATACCCGGGAGCTCTTAGCCTTTGTGATCGAAAGTTACGGCGCTGAGGTTTTGACAGTTGGATCTGCCAGAAGTGCGATCGCTGCTTTGACTGAAAATCCCGGCAGATACGACGTGCTAATCTCCGATATCGGAATGCCAGAGGAAGATGGGTATTTCTTAATTCGAGAAGTGCGAGCCCTTGCTGCGGAAGCCGGAGGAGAAATCCCCGCCGCTGCGCTGACTGCTTATGCGAGCGATAAAGAACGGCAAAGGGCGATCGAAGCGGGTTTTCAAACGCATATTGCTAAACCTGTGCAGCCTGTTAAACTAGCATTAATGGTTGCCAATTTAGCAGGACGATTTTAATTTAGGATCGCGAATTAAATAACTTACAATTTTAATTGTTATTGTGGGATGGGCGTCCCGCCCGTCCAAAAAAGGGCGGGCTATAAGAGCCCACCACACTTTCCTTGTGTAAGTTATTTAATTCTCATTCCTTATTTATTGTAGAGACACAACATTTTTCATATAGCAATCCTAAATGATTCTACTCGTTACCAGGAAGAGCCTGGTAACGCAGATCCGGAGGCTCTGCCTCG
>JAICRN010000161.1 GCA_025937335.1 Microcoleus sp. TY_ISSM_2_bin.22 | reverse complement strand
CAGCCAATCATTGCCCGCCCCCGCATTTAAGATGTCATTGCCATCACCGCCAAACAGGAAGTCTTCGCCATCCAATCCCGACAGGAAATCATCGCCAGCGAAACCACTTAGAAAATTAGAGCTAGTATTTCCTGTTAGAGAATCGTTGCCGCTGCCGCCGTCAATATCTTCAATGTTAATGAAGTTGTCAGTTCCCTGTCCCGTTGCCGTTCCAGTTGTGAGATTAGCAACTACCGGGCTAGTTGCAGTGCTGTAAGAAACTAGATCGAAACCCTCTCCACCGTCAACCGTGTCATTGCCCGCTTCTCCAGATAAGAAATCGTTGCCCAATCCGCCACCGAGGAAGTCATTGCCATTACCGCCGAAGAGGAAATCACCGCCATCTAATCCGAAAAGAGAGTCATCCCCAGCGAAACCACTTAGGAAATTAGAGCTAGTATTTCCTGTTAGAGAATCGTTGCCGCTGCCGCCGTCAATGTCTTCAATACCGATCAAAGTATCCGTGCCTTCTCCTGTTGCTATCCCTGTTACGAGATTTACCAGCACGGGAGTTGTTGCTTCGCCATAGGAAACTATATCAAAACCGTCTCCGCCGTCGATCGAATCGCTGCCGGCATTTCCAGCCAAAAAATCGCTGCCGAGTCCTCCTTTGAGAGTGTCGTTGCCGTTTTCACCGAAGAGAAAATCGCTGCCATCTCCTCCAGAAATTGAATCATCGGCATCGAAACCCGCGAGAAAGTCAATACCATCCCCGCCATCTACGGAATCTTTGCCAGCACCGCCAAGTATTACATCGTCGCCCAATCCGCCTAGAAGCGTAGCAGATTTGTCCGCACCGGCGAGAGTTTCAAGGCTAATGAGACTGTCATCTCCCGCGTCGCCAAAAATTAGGTCATTACCGCCAGTGCTGCCGAGAAAATCATTGCCTTCACCGCCGCTAAGAGTCGAATTACCGAGTCCGTCAATTAGGGAATCATCGCCAAGTCCGCCGATGAGGGAGTTATTTCCTTCATCGCCGAACAGAAAGTCTCTACCTCCTAGCCCGACGAGGCTATCGTTTCCTGCTGCTCCAAATATGTCGTCATTGTTCGCAGTTCCTGTTAGTAGAGTGTCACTGTCATTGGGTGCAAAAATAAATGCCATGACTGAATTTCCTGATGTGATGTTGTTAGTTTTGAAGTTTTTGCTACTTAAATACGAGTTCGAGATGATATCTTCCGCCTGTGGCAGAAACCGGGTTTCTGGCCAAGACTCTGCCACAAACTCAATATTTTTATTCAGAAACTCGGTTTCTTTATCGGTTATTGATGGCGCGATATCTCAGTTCGCTCGCATCTATAAACTCGTGCACAGACATAATTAAATAAACTCTTTCCTAAGTCAATTCATAAAGTTCATAACTTAAAGTCATAAAAGTCATATTTGTAAAAATATATTGCGACAGTTAGACAAGTTAGCAATATTCAGCTAAATCCTATATAACAGTAATTGCACCACAGCCCATAAAAATCAGTTTGTAGTTGCGCTTAAGCGCTGGCCCCAATATCGCAACTATAAAAATTGGAATTAGGAGCAAAAAAATGGTCAGCTTGAGTACAATTAGCTTAAAGCATGAAACTATGACGGTAGAAGAAGCAATAATTATTTTGGACAATCTGGTATACGAACAAACGGAAAAACACCTGAATCGGTTGCAACAGTCTATAATTCGAGGCGTTGTAGAAGGTTTGACGTACCAAGAAATTCAGCAAAACGATCCGATCGCCCGCGGGTACACAGTGGGCTATCTGGGGCGTTATGTCGGATACAATTTGTGGAAAGATCTGACAAAGGTACTGAGACAAGCAGAAATTATTGGACAAGAAGAAAGAGTAGTCGGAGCAAATCTTTGGGACTGCATCATGAGAGCTGTACAAAAAGGCACACAACCAGCTAATTCTGGCGATCCGATGTTGCAAAAGCTGCTGCGGATGCGTTACCGAATCAGAGAACATTTGGTGAACACGGAGTACAGCGATACCTATCTGGCTGAAGATGAAAATTTGCCCGATCGACCTTTTTGCCTTGTCAAGCGCCTGAAAAGCCAGTCAGAAAGAACCAGCCAGTTATTCGAGCGAGAAACGCGGGTTTTATATCGATTGGGCCAACACGATCGGATACCAGAATTGTTAGCTCGCTTTGAAGAAGATGGATATTTTTATTTAGTCAATCAATTCATCGAAGGGCAACCCTTGTATCAAGAACTAATCGAAGGTAAACCCTGGGAAGAACATCAGGTTATCGCTTTGTTGAAAGATATATTAGAAGTGCTTGTATTCGTTCACAAACAAGATGTAATTCACCGGGACGTTCACCCTCAAAACTTAATCAGGCGAACATCTGATGGCAAGATTGTATTAATTGACTTTGGGGCAGTTAAAGAAATCAACACTTCACAAAACAGCACCGGTCAAACGAAATCGCGCGGCGGCACTCAGCAAGACTACATTCCACCCGAACAAGCCATCGGTTCGCCGAAATTTTGCAGCGACATTTATGCTGTCGGGATTATCGGGATTCAAGCCTTGACAGGAATGCGCCCCAAACAACTCAGAGTTGATAATTTAGGGAATCTCATCTGGCAGAAAAATGCAACTGTCACCCCGGAGTTAGCTCGCGTTTTAGACCAGATGGTGCTGTACGCTTTCCCCCAGCGTTACCCCTCAGCAACCGAAGCTTTGGAAGCACTTCAAAACTTGGAAGTTAGCAGTTAGTAGTTAGTAGTCAGTAGTCAGTTGACTGTTGACTGTTGTCATTAGTTGAAGAACTAAACCCAACACCATTGTAGGCAAGCATCTTTAGGGACGCGGCAATGCCGTGTCCTTACCGAGTTCTGGTTAATAATTGGTATAAGATTCAGGAATGCAGCAAAATTTTAAATAGCAATTATAAGCGATTTAGTGCATATTGTCAAGTTTTTTAAAGAACAGTTTAGCGTAACTTTTTTGCCATCGCATTTCCCACAGCCGCATCAGCCGGTGTACAATGCGAGCGATTTTATTGCAGAGTGATTCATCCGCTACAATTATCCCTCCATGTACTGAGTAAAAACACTCGGTCTTGCCGATGAATCGGGCGCCAATTTCCGAGATCGAAGGGACACGGAACAAGGAACAAGGAATTTTTTGTTTTAACTTACAACAAAGAAAAATTGTGGCATCCTGCCGAATGGTTTCTACATAAGAGCCTTAAACCTTCAGTTGACTATATCTCTCAAGTTAGATAAAATAATTCATATTTTATGCTTAACAGTTTTAAGAAAATCTTAAGCAGCTTTGTATAGCGGAAAACAATCTACCTACAGTGTTTATTGTTACCTTGGATACGTAGGAACCTAAATAATTTGAGGGATCTAGAAATTGGAACTTTTTGAACCAGCAAAACAAGTGCAAAGGTCCTCAACTGCCATTGCGGCAGTCCAGTCTTTTTCCAGAAAAGCTTGTGTTGCAGTAATGGCGATCGGCTGTACAGTCATTTTGGGTTGGATCTTCGACGTGCAACTCTTAAAAAGCATTCTGCCCGGACTCGTGACCATGAAAGCCAATACTGCGATCTGCTTTATTTTGGGTGGGTTTTCTCTGTTCATCCAACAGCGACGGCGCGCAGAATCAACAGCAATAAAGCATCAAAAAATTACTAAATTTTTAATTTTTATCTGCTCATTTTTTATTATATTAATTACCTTCTTAACCCTAGTTCAATATAGCTTTAATTTAGACTTAGGCATCGACCAACTGCTATTTAAAGAAAGTTACACCTTGACCAGCCCCGGAACACCAGGACGGATGGCACCGAATACTGCTGCTGCTTTTTTATTGCTGGGAACAGCGCTGCTGCTGCTGTCAGAACGTCGCCCTAAATACCTGCGGATTCAAATCTTAAGCTGTTGTGCATTTTTAATTGCATTTATGGGTTTGATAGGCTACCTCTACGACAAAGCTTTATTTTACAGGATTGGCGATAATACAGGCATGGCTTTGCACACGTCCGCAGCATTTATGTTGCTGAGCTTGGGCATTTTATTTACTAATCCAGAGCGAGGATTGATAGCAGTAATTGCGAGCGATCGCGCGGGCGGCATCATGGCGAGGCGCTTGTTGCCACGGGCAATCATTATCCCGCCTTCAGTCGGTTATTTTATCCTATCGGGAGAGCGGTTACAAGCTTACACCCCGGAGGTAGGAATATCGCTGTTGAGCGTATTGAACGTGATGATTTTTACAGTTCTGATTTGGCAGAATGCCAAAACTCTCTGCACCGCCGACCGGAAGCGCTATCGAGCGGAAATGGAACTGAGAAAAGCTAAATCAGACTTAGAAACTCAAGTTGAGAAACGGACTCTCCAACTGCAACTCGCCAACGAGCAATTGCAGCAGCAAATTCTCGACAGTCAAAAAACAAAGCAGGAACTCCAAAATAACTACAACCTATTGCTGACAGTCATAAACAGTACGCCAACAGCCCTATTTGTCAAAGATATTCAGGGCCGTTACATGATGCTAAATGCTGCCGGAGCCAGTATCATTGGCAAGTCGGTAGACGAAATTATCGGCAAAGATGACAGCGAATTATTTCCGCCGGAAATTGCGGCCAATATTAGGAAAACCGATCGCCCAATCATGACAGCGGGAAAAACGCAAGCGATCGAAGAAGAACTGCCAGTTAAAGGCCATTTGCGGACATTTCTTTCAACAAAAAGCGCTTATCAGGACGGGCAAGGAAATATCAGCGGTATAGTTAGCATCGCTCGGGATATTACTGAGCGCAAACAAGCCGAAGTCACCAACAGAAGTCTGGCAGCAATTCTGGAAGCAACGCCGGATTTTGTAGGTATCTGCGACCTCGAAGGACGCGCCATTTACATCAACAAAGCAGGGAGAAAAATGGTGGGTATAGACGAAAACGAAGATATATCGAACCGACAAGTTGCAGAATTCACGGCAGTGTCAGCCCGCAGCATTTTGAATGAAGCGATCGCCACCGCTGTTTCCGGAGGCTTTTGGAGCGGAGAAACCGCCTTCGTCTCAGCATCGGGACTCGAAATTCCCGTCAGCCAAGTCATCATCTCCCACTCCGCACCGGGCGGCAAACTCCCATACATTTCGACTATCGCCCGCGACATCAGCGATCGCTTCCAAGCTGAAAAAGCGCTGCAACTGTCTCAAGCTCGTTTCGCCGGCATTGTAGAAATTGCCGACGACGCGATTATTTCCGTGGATGCCGACCAAAAAATTATCCTGTTCAACCAAGGTGCAGAACGGATTTTCGGGTGGACGGCTGCTGAGGCGATCGGGCAATCCCTGAACCTGCTGTTGCCCGAAGCTTTTGCCGCCTCTCACCGCCACCTCGTCAGCAATTTCGGCGGCGGCGCTAAACAAGCCCGAAAAATGGGCAACCGCAAAGAAATTTTCGCCCGCCGCCGAGACGGTACTGAATTTCCAGCCGAAGCTTCTATTTCCAAACTCGAAGTTGCAGGCGAAATCATATTTACAGCAATTTTGCGCGACGTGACAGCCAGCCGGCAAGCCGAAGAATTTGTGCGTCTGAGCGAGGAAAGATACCGATCCCTGGCAATGGCCACCGCACAGATGGTTTGGACGACAAACGCTAGCGGAATCTTCGACAAGCCTCAGCCTGATTGGATAGCTTATACGGGTCTGAGTTGGAAAGAGAAGGATAACTGGATAGAAGCAGTGCACCCAGAAGACCGCGATCGCACCATACAAGCTTGGAAGGGCGCCATAGAAACACAAAGTCTCTACGAAGTCGAGCACCGCTTGCGGGCCGCAGACGGCAGCTACAGACACTTCTGGGTGCGGGGCGTCCCACTTTTGGACGCGGACGGCAGCGTTCGCGAGTGGGTGGGAACTCACACCGATATCAGCGATCGAGTCCAAGTTTTGGAAGCACTCAAGCAGTCCGAGGGACAGTATCGAGCGCAAGCAGCCGAGCTCGAAAAAGCTGTCCGCGAGTTGCACCAAGCTCAAACTCAACTAATCCAAACCGAAAAAATCTCTTCTCTCGGGCAGCTAGTCGCCGGCGTCGCCCACGAAATTAACAATCCCATTAACTTTATCTACGGCAACATTACCCACGCCAGCCAATACGCCACAGACTTGCTCGGTTTGCTCCACCTTTACCAGGAAAAATACCCAAATCCCGTCCCAGAAATTGTAGAAGCAGCCGAAGATATTGAAGTTGATTACTTAATGGAAGACTTTATGAAGATTTTGGAATCAATGAAAGTAGGAGCCGATCGCATCCGCGACTTAGTTGTATCCTTACGCAACTTTTCCAGACTCGACGAATCGCAGATGAAGCTAGTAGACATTCATGAAGGAATCGAAAGCACTTTGCTAATTTTGCAGCACCGGATCAAAGCTAATGTAGTTCGTCCGGCTATTGAAATTATCAAAGAATACGGCAATTTCCCCAAAGTCGAGTGCTATGTAGGTCAGCTCAATCAAGTATTTATGAATCTTTTAGTAAATGCGATCGACGCCCTCGAAGAGTACAACAATCATGATTCAAACGAAATTGAAATCTCTTTTCGACCCAAGATAATTCGGATTAGCACGAGTGCGAATTCAGACACAGTAACAATTCGGATTGCCGACAACGGCAGGGGAATCAATCAAGAAGTTATTCACAAGTTATTCGACCCATTTTTTACTACTAAACCCGTCGGCAAAGGCACAGGATTGGGACTGTCAATCAGCTATCAGATTATAGTTGAAAAACACCGAGGCAAATTGCAGTGTATTTCCACGCCTGGGGAAGGTGCAGAGTTTGTCATAGAAATTCCCATTTCCCAGAAAGTATCAGCGCTGGCTGCGGAAAAAACAAAGGAAATGGTCAATCGATTTTAGATTTTAGATTTTAGATTTTAGATTAAAGAATTGAACCATCGATCCCACGGATAAATTCGGGGGGCAAGTTTCATCGGATACAGGTTTTTTATTTCTGGGTCCTGAGTCTGCTTTCGGAATGAATCCGGGGGCTTGTATCCTGGATGCTGTCGGTCATTAGTCCTGAGTCATTAGTCATTAGTCATTAGTTTCAGGGCTGACCCATCGGGGGGGCTAGAAAGCCGGTTTCTACGAGTTTTGCGTTTAGTGACGAGAAATATAGGAAGAAATCGGGTTTCTGAGGTAGCGAGTGCATCCAGCACTTGCATTTGGATCTCGTAGTCTGATATCAATTCCGGTTGCACTCATACATGATATAGAGGACACGGCATTGCCGTGTCCCTACCGAAAATAATATTGTAGGGACACGGCAATGCCGTGTCCTAATTTTGGCTAATAATTCCGATGCTACCGGAAACGATATAAAACCCTTGATTTTCACTAATGCCGGTACTCTCCCTTTCTCGATCGCCCTAAATCGAAATAATTCTTTACAATAAAAAAGTAACAATCCAATTAACTTTGACAAAATCCCTTGAAAATGCCTGTAAACCAACTTTCTCCAACCACAGCCTCCACGCAAATACCGACACTCGACTTTGACATAGCCATCGTCGGAGGCGGCATAGTCGGGGCCACCTTAGCCAGCGCCTTAAAAGATTCTGGATTGAAAATCGCTATAATTGAAACCCAACTCCCCGCGGCCGCCGCAGCGAAAAAACAAGCCTATGCAATCACCCTGCTATCAGGAATGATCTTAGAAGGTATCGGCGTGTGGCAGCAAATCTTGCCGCAAATCACCACCTTCGAGCAAATTAGCCTCTGCGACGGCGACTATCCCGGTGTCGTCGAATTCCACCGCCCGGATTTGGGAAATACTGGCAAATTGCCCGTACCAAAAACAGCTTTAGGTTATGTCGGCGAACACCGAGTCATGCTGTCAGCTTTGCAGGAATCTTTGGCAAAAAACCCGAATTTTAGTTGGGTTTGTCCGGCGGAAGTAGTCGAAGTAAAATATTTAACTAATTGCGCCGAAATAGAAGTCAAACAAAACGGCGAAACTCGGACAATTCGCACCAAATTATTAGTCGCCGCCGACGGTTCGCGATCGCGCATCCGCACCGAAGCCAACATCAGCACTCGCGGCTGGAAATACTGGCAATCCTGCGTTGCTATCACTATTAAAGCAGAAAAACCGCACAATGATATCGCTTTTGAGCGCTTTTGGCCGAGCGGCCCGATGGGAGTCTTACCATTACCTGGGAACCGTTGTCAAGTAGTTTGGACTGCACCCCACGCGGAAGCAAAAGCTTTGCAACAAATGGATGAAAAAGAGTTTTTGACTTTGTTGGAACAGCGCACGGGCGGGCTTTTAGGGCGTTTGGAATTGGAGAGCGATCGCTTTTTGTTTCCGGTGCAGTTAATGCAGAGCGATCGCTACGTTTTGCCCAGATTAGCGCTAATTGGCGATGCTGCCCACTGCTGCCATCCCGTGGGCGGCCAGGGATTAAATATGGGTATTCGAGACGCAGGGGCGATCGCCCAAATCTTGCAGCAAGCGCACCAAAAAGGCGAAGACATCGGCGATTTGCGAGTATTGAAACGGTATCACAACTGGCGCAAAAAAGAGAATTTAATCGTGTTAGGATTTACCGATTTTCTAGACAGATTATTTTCTAATACTTGGCTGCCAATTGTAGCATTTCGCCGCTTTGGATTGTGGTGTTTGCGGACAATTCCGCCAGTGAGGTTTTTAGCCTTGCGCTTGATGACTGGTTTAATGGGGCGGCCGCCGGAATTAGGCATTTAGTCAAAATCAAAGAAACCGATTTTTTCTCGAATCTTCGCACTGTAACGAAGTCTCTCGCAAAAACCCGGTTTCTGGCTACTCACCCATCAAACTCAATTCATTGATGACTGGTATATAATTAAGATTGAACAGAGCCGATTAAAAGCTATGTCAAGTACAGCCCAAACGGAGGAAAAAAAACAATGAATTTAGAGCAAGCAGTTTTAGATAAATTGCGCGAATTGCCCCCGAATCAGCAGCAAGAAGTTTTAGATTTTGCTGAATTTCTTCAGCAAAAAAACCTTCTCAAACGACCTCTAAAGAGCGTCAAAGGAATGTGGAATAATTTAGATATGGATATCACCGAAGAAGATATTACCGAAGCTAGAAAAGAAATGTGGGGAAATTTTCCGAGAGGGGATATTTAATGACCGCCGTTGTAGCCGACACTCATACAATTATCTGGTATTTGCGGGAGAATGCTCGATTATCACAAACAGCTATGACTGCTTTGGATGCAGCATTAGCAGGAGGCTATTCGATTTATGTGTCCGCGATTTCCGTTGTAGAATTAAGTTATTTAGTGGAAAGGTATCGATTGCCCGAAGAGGCATTTGAGGAGTTAATCAATGCCTTATCCGATCCGGGAACTGGTTTAGCCATCGCCCCTTTGGATTTAATCACAGCACAAATTCTGCGTCAGATTCCCCGCGATGTGGTACCAGATATGCCGGACAGGATTATTGCCGCCACTGCTTTATCTTTGAGTCT
>JAICRN010000070.1 GCA_025937335.1 Microcoleus sp. TY_ISSM_2_bin.22 | reverse complement strand
TCTGTTGATGTTGCGAGAATTAGATTTTCATCATCTGTTTTAATCATGTCATCCTCAAGTTGGTATTTGGGCTTGATAGCAGAAGGAAGCAGGAAGAGGGATTGATTGAGAGGACTGAGGTACTTTTGAGCGGAAACCGGGTTTCTTTGTAGATATCTAGTTGAGAGTCAGGGATTTTTCTAAGAAACCCGGTTTCTTGGCGTCACCTCTGCATTCGGAGTTGTTTTTGACGATTGGCAACCGATTTTTGCTTGTCAACTCGATCGCGAACAGACTGAAATTCAAGTTCTGGTTCTTGCTGCTCAGTTAAATGTTTTGCTAGGGAGTAGATTGTTGGATATTCCAGTAGTTCAATCAGTGATAAATCTGCCTTCAAAATTTCTTTGAGTTGACTGTGAACTTGGGCAAGTAGTAATGAATGACCGCCAATATCGAAGAAGTTGTCGTGAATGCTGATCCTTTCTAATTGCAGCACCTCTTGCCAAACATTGGCGATCGCGCTTTCGACAGAGTTACTAGGCAAAATCGGCGCAACTTCCGATCGCAGCGAGACGGCTTCCATTGCTAAAAGCGATCGCCGATCGACCTTGCCGTTAGCAGTCAGCGGTAGCAGGGGCACTGTCAGGACAACTGACGGGATCATGTATTCCGGCAATTTTTCTTTCAAAAATTCACTTAGTTCGCCGATCGCAGCCGGTGACTCCTGGTTTAAAACGATGTACGCAACTAAACGGCGATCGCTACCATCTTCTTGAACCAAAACTACAGCCTCCTGCACTCCTGGGTGCTCTAGGAGAACCGCTTCAATTTCCCCTAGTTCGATCCGGTAGCCGCGAATTTTCACCTGATCGTCTAGGCGGCCGAGGAATTCCAGAGTCCCATCCGGCCGATAGCGCGCGCGATCGCCCGTTTTGTACAGTCGGCTTCCAGGCTCGTCGCTGAACGGATTCGCGATAAACTTTTCAGCAGTGAGATCCTGCCTGTTCAGATAGCCTCTTGCCACTCCTAAACCGCCGATATGCAGTTCGCCCGCAACACCGATGGGTACCGGTTGCAAGTGCCGGTCGAGCACGTAAAGCTGAGTATTCGCGATCGCGCGACCGATCGGAATTGACCCTGACAACTGTTCGCCCTCTGGAACCCGATAAACGCAGCAGCCAACTACCGTTTCCGTTGGCCCGTATTCGTTCACCAGCAAGGTATCGGGGGCATTTTTCTGCCAAAAAGCGACGCTGCTAGCCAGCAGATTTTCGCCACCGATAATGAAAGCGCGGGTCAAACCGGCGGCGGCTTGGGGCGGTATTTGCTGCGCCAGTAACTCCAAGTGCGCGGGGGTAATTTTGACTAAACTCAAGTTAGAACTGCGGCGCAAGGCTGTGCAAAGCGTCTCTATGCCTTGGTTTTCCGGTAGCAGTTCTACTCGACTCCCCACCAGCAACGGTGAAAACAAGCTGGTAACAGTTAGGTCAAATCCCAGCGGCGAGTGAACTAGCGTTCCCGTTCCTGCCTCGACTGCATAGGCTTGCGTACACCAAGTGAGATAATTTGTGAGTCCTTGGTGCAGAATTAACGTTCCCTTAGGCTTTCCAGTTGAGCCGGAAGTATAGATGGCGTAGGCCAGATTGTGAGAATTAGCTTCGCAGGTTGGATTTTCTGCAGGTTCAGAGGCGATGATTTCCCAATCCGCATCCAGGCAAATTACTTGAATTCCGCTGGTTGGCAAGTCGGCGGCTAAGTGCTGCTGAGTCAACAGTATCGGCACCTGACTATCTGTGAGAATGAAGGCTTGGCGATCGCGCGGTATGGTTGAATCAATGGGAACGTAAGCGCCGCCGGCTTTGAGAATGCCCAAAACTCCGACAAGCATTGAAAGCGATCGCGCTACGCAAATCCCCACCAAAACCTCTGGCCCTACTCCCTGTTGCTGCAGGTAACGGGCGAGTTGATTTGCCTGCGCGTTGAGTTCAGCGTAAGTTAGTTGCTGGCTTTCAAACACAGCGGCGGTGCGATCGGGTGTCCGTTTTACTTGTTCTTCAAATAACTGGTGAACGCATTTATCGATCGGGCTAGCAGTGTTTGTACTGTTGAACTCAAATAACAGTTGTTGGCGATCGCGATCGCTCAAAATCGCTAACTCGCTAATTGTCGCTTTCGGATTGTTGGCAGCGTTTGCTAACAAAGTTTGAAATTGCTCCGCCAAGTTGCCGATATCTGCTACTTGAAATAAGTTAGCATCATAGTGAAACTCGCAAATCAAAGCATCATCTTGACAAAGGCAAGAAAGTTTTACTTTGAATCTACTAATATAGGCGGAACGCTTAGCAATTGACCAGGATAAACCACCAGCCGAATACTTGGGCAGCGGTGGCTCAATCTCGAAACAAAACGGAATGAAAGAGTCAGCCGCGTCCTTGCCAGTTGCGGCTGTAATTTGTTCCGGCGTAAAATACTCCTGCCATTCATAATTATTGCCAATTAATTCGCTAACCTGCTGTAAAAATTCGCTAAATTCTAAGCTATCTGACGACTGGCAAGTTAGGGGTAAATATTTGGCGAACAGCCCCAAGGATGACTCTAATCCTTCATAGGTTCGACCGTCGCAATAAGTGCCGACGATCGCGTTTGATTGTCCTGTCAGCCGACTGAGGAGAATCTGCCAGCAAGTTAGTAAGAATGTAGGAACAGAAGTGTCAGAGTTTTGAGTGATGGCTTCAATTTTTGCCGCCAAGTCCTGCGGAATTTCAACCGTGAGTTTTTTGGGCGTAAATCCGCTGTTTCGCTCTAACTCTTTTTCCCCTGCTAGCTGGCACGCAAACAAGTCAGAAATCTCAAACTTATGCCAATAATCTTTTCCAGCTTTTGTATCCTCAGACTCAATTAAATCATTAAAGATTTCCGAGATATCAGCATATTGAATCTCGGTCTCAAATAAGCTATTATTCTGCCCAATAGCAGCGTAGGCTTCGCTAATTTTACGCACCAAGTTATCTAGCGTTAATGTATCCGCCCCGAGAGCAGACAAACTAACAATTAGCTGGTATTTTTCAAAAGCAAGCTCAATTAAAACTATCTGCAAAAGCGGCCCTTCTTCATCAAAAGGCTGTTGAGTTATCTCCTCAAAAATCTCCTCAATTTTAGCCTCTTGTTCTGGCGGAGTTAGCTCGATCAAAGAATATTGAGAAATTGATGGAATGCTGCGATCGCTTATTACTTGCAAAGGAATATCCATTCCCGGCAAGCAGCGAAAAGTAGTCCGCAATATCTCATGGCTGTGCCACACATTCTCCAAAGCTGCCTGGAAAATTTCCCTGTTAATATTTCCCTGAATTTCCACAGCGCACTGAGCGCGATAAGGCAACTTAGACTCAACTTGTTGCAACAACCATAGATGTTTTTGTTGCGGTGAAAGTCGAAACCCTGTAATAATTTCTTTTTGCATATCTCTACCTCTTTATCTAAGTGTTTTAATCAAGAATTATCTGCGCTAAACGTTAAGACATATACTAAATCAGGCTTAAATACCCGATTGGCATATTCTTTAGTCAGCGCAGGCTGACGAAAGTTTGTGTAGTTGCGGTTTCAACCGCCGAAAAATAAAGGGAATAGCTTGAGCTTTCGCTATGAGGCAGGGGTTTCAACCGCTGTGGGACTATAGCTGTAAGTTTCAGACATTCCTACCGCAATTTTGCGAGAACCAACAAAAGGCGATCGCCCGTGAGCTACTAACATATTATCCAGCATTAAAATATCCCCTTCCTGCCAGGGAAAAGTCACAGTTTCCTGCCGATATGCTGCGCGCACTTCATCTAAAACAGAAAGCTCGATCGGAGTACCATCTCCGTAATAAGTATTGTTAGGAAGATCCGATTCTTTAAAGTCTGCCAGCAATGACTCCCGAAGCGCAGGCTCTAAAGTTGATATGTGAAAAAAAGCAGCGTGGTTAAACCAAACTTTTTCACCCGTTTTAGGGTGCTTGAGAATAGCGTGGCGAACTTGTCTAGTCCTCAAGCAATTGCCCTCTTTCCATTCTACCTGAATGTCACGATTTTGACAATACTCTTCTACCTTTAATTTATCAGTTGTTTGAAAAACATCATGCCAGTGCAGCCCCAAGCCGCTGCCAAAATTGCGGACATACATCACCTGTTTTTGCGCGAAGATATCGCGAATTTTAGGGTCAATGCGTTGCAATACTTTCCTGACATCAGCCAGTGGCGTTTCTCCTCCTGCCGCCGCACTTTTCAGGCAGAAAAAGAAAATTTTCATCGGCCATGCGTGTTGGTAGGAATTCTCATTGTGCAGGAAAATACTTTGCTCCGCCGGATAATCAGTGGAAGTATAAATATTGCCCTTGACGCGACTGCGGGGCGAGGAACGTTCTCGATACTCCAACAATTCCCCGGAAACAGCCGCAATAAATTGCTCAAACTGGGTTGCATCGCTGACTTTAAAATTGCGAAAAAGTAGACCTCCCCATTTCCTTAACTCTGTTGCTATAAAATCCCGATTTTGCGCCGCCCAACCTACAAGATTTACTTCCTCTAAAGTGGGGCTGATGACTAGAGGTAGAAATTGGTCTGACTTAAGAAACTTAGCCTCAACCAACTCTTCTGAAGACGCGCTAATAGTTCGGCGCGATCGCAGCGGGGGCAGTTGACTCTTAAATTTATCTGATGCAAAAGTTTTCATCATGCTAATTGTTCAATTGCTTTGCGTTTAACATTTTTAAACTTGAGAAGGCGAGCTTCTTTAAGTTCTTGTTCTTTAGCAATTTGCCACTCTTTGTCAGCAGTATTTAGCAGTTCTTTGAGAACGCTCAGCTTCACCTCAGATTGAACCGCGATCGCATTCAGAAGCGTTTCAAAAAGCGACAGCATCCGCGCGATGCTAGCAGTTGCGAACAAATCCGTGCTGTACTCCATCCACCCAGTCAAACCGATCTCGCTATCGGTCAGATTTAGCAGCAAGTCATACTTGGCGGTTTGGCTGTCCACCTCGCAGACGGTCGCACTCACACCCGAAAGCGCCAAAGGCGGCAGCGGTGCTTGCAGCACCAGCTTGACCTGAAACAAGGGTGTACGGCTTAAAGTCCGTTCCGGGTTCAAAACCTCCACCAACTTGTCGAAAGGCAGATCCTGATGTGCGTAGGCTGCCAAGGTGCGATCGCGCACGCGGTGCAGTAACTCATCAAATGTGGGATTCCCAGATAAATTAGTCCGCAATACCAATTGGTTGACAAAAAATCCAATCAGTTGCCGAGTCTCCGCTTGGTTGCGGTTAGCAATATCCGTGCCTACAGTAATGTCGTCTTGAGCGCTATACCAGTGCAGCAAAGTTGTAAAACTTGCCAGCAGTGTCATAAACAGCGATACTTCCTGCTGCTGCGATCGCACTTTCAGCGCATCCGTTAAAGCTTTCGACAGCGAGAACGGCAGCCGCAAACCTTGGAACGTCTGAATAGCTGGGATCGCATTGTCTGTCGGCAGTTGCAGTACAGGCAGGTTGCTTAATTCTTGTTTCCAGTACGCGAGTTGAGACTCTAGCACTTCTCCCTGCAACCATTGGCGCTGCCAGATCCCAAAGTCAGCATACTGAACCGGCAAAGGGGTTAACGGGGAAGGCTGACCGCTGGAAAAGGCGCTGTACAGTGCTGTCAGTTCTTGAATGAAGACTCCCATAGACCAGCCATCAGCGACAATGTGGTGCACTGTCAGCAGCATGGTGTATTCAGTTTCGCCTAGCTGTAGCAGCGTGACTCGCAGCAGCGGCCCTGCTGTCAAGTCGAAAGGTTGCTGAGCTTCTTGAGTGGCAAGGCGTTGCGCTTCCGCTTCCCGGCTGGTTTCTGGCAACGATCGCAAATCTATGACTGGCAGCGCTAAAGTTAAAGTTGGGGCGATCGCTTGCACCGGTTGACCCGACACGGCGGTAAAGGTTGTTCGCAAAGCGTCCTGTCGCTGCAAGATTTCGTTAAAGCTTCGATCGAGTGCAGTTACATTCAGCGGCCCTTTGAGCTTTACAGCAACAGCAATGTTGTAAAAGGGGTTTCCAGGCTGCAAGCTATTGAGAAACCACAGCCTTTGCTGGGCAAAGGATAGGGGCAATTCTGCTTGTCTGGGTGCAGGCAGCAGCGGCGGCACGCTAGGGGTAGCGGTGGCGAGGCGATCGCACAATTGCGCTGCTAAGCCAGACAGGCTGGAACTCTCGAATAGTTCGGCTGCGGACACTGTTGTAGCGAGATCGGTTTCAATTCGGTTTTGTAATTCAAAGACTTTTAAGGAATCGAGTCCTAGTGCGATCGCCGACTGCTGCGGATTTACCTGCGATCGGGGAACTCTCAGCACCTGAGCGATCTGCTGCTGGAGGTAGGATGTTAGCAGCGGTACTCTGTCAGTTGGCGGCGCTGCGATCGCCTGTTCGCGAGTAAGACGCACCTCGTTTTCAACTGCCTGAAAATCCTCTAAAATGCTGCTGCCAATGACTTTCAGGTTGCCTGAGAGAAAATCTGCACGGCAAGCGCGGCGCTGAATCTTACCGCTGGAAGTTTTGGGAATGGTGCCGGCGGCGATCGTCACGACAGCATAAACTTGGATACCGTGGATTTGCGCGATCGCACTTCTGATGGCTGCGGTGACTTCCTCCACATTCGGTTTCTGCCGAAATTCCACCTCTTGAACGACTACTAACTGTTCCTCATCCTCTACATCCACCGAAAATGCTGCACCGCCACCGGATCGCAGTGCCGGGTGGCTGCGTTCTGCCGTTAGTTCAATGTCTTGAGGGTAAAGATTTCGACCTCTAATGATAATTAAATCCTTAGCCCTACCCGCGATAAAGATTTCTCCATCTTGCAAGAAGCCTAAGTCGCCCGTTCGCAAAAACGGCCCTTCACCTGTGTCTGACAGATAGGCGCGAAATGTCCGTTCTGTTTCCTCGGGGCGATTCCAGTAACCGACACCCACACTCGGCCCGGATACCCAAATTTCGCCAACTTCGTCAGGTTGACAGCGGGTTAAGGTTTCAGGGTTCGCGATCGCAATTTTTTGGTCTGGCAAAGTTTGACCGCAACCTACTAATGTGCGGTCGTTCTCACTTTGTGTACTCGCGGCGATCGCGCGATCGCTCTCAAGTGCTTCTCCCTGAAATGTTTGGATGACCGGCGGTGCTGTGTGCAGACCCCCAGAAATCATCAAAGCTGCTTCTGCCATCCCGTAACAGGGATAGAATGCCTCCCAGCGGAAGCCGCAGGGTGCAAAGGCTGCGGCAAAGCGCTCTAAGGTATCGCGCCGAATCGGTTCAGCCCCGTTAAATGCAACAGTCCAACTGCTTAAATCGAGGGTTTCTCGCTGCTGCTGGGTGATTTTCTGAACGCAAAATTCGTAAGCAAAGTTAGGGCCGCCGCTGGTCGTGGCTTGGTAGCGAGAAATAGCTTTCAGCCAGCGGTAGGGACTTTGTAGAAAAGATGCGGGGGGCATCATGATACAAGGGAAGCCGCCGTACAGGGGTTGGAGTACGCCGCCAATCAGTCCCATGTCGTGGTAAATTGGCAGCCAGGAGACGAATTTGCTGGTGTGGGAATGTCCCATCAGGCGTTGGGTCATGCCGGCGTTGTGCAGCAAGTTGCGGTGGCTGAGCATTGCGCCTTTGGGTGTCCCTGTGGAACCCGATGTATATTGCAGAAATGCTAAGGTTTCTGCGTTAATTGAGGGTTTTTGCCAAGTGTCTTCGATTCCGGCGGGGATGGTATCGGTAGTGAGCCAGTGTATACTCCCTATTTTGTCTGCCAGCAAGGATTGCACTTGGGGCAAAATTGCTGCTGTGGTGAGGGCGATCGCGGCTTGGGAATCGGTTGCAACTGATACGGCCGTTTGAAGTCGGGCTGCGTGGCGCTGATTGCGGGGCGGGTAAGCCGGGACTGCGATCGCCCCAGCGTACAAGCATCCGAAAAAAGCCGCAATATACTCTAGTCCTGGCGGATAAAGCAATAAGGCGCGTTCGCCGCTGGCACCTAAAGCCTGAAGTTGAGCTGCGATCGCTCGGCTGCGACGATCTAATTCGCTGTAAGTCAGGCGATCGCTTTCTGTTTCTCCGTCTTCCAGAAAGGTAAAAGCTAGTTGGTCAGGCTGGTGCAGACACCTGTAGCGCAACAAGTCTACACCTGTCGAACTGTTACTAGAGATTTCTCGAAAGTCCTTGAAAAGTTGATCCATTCTACTTTTTGCACCCCTTGCAACCCGAAAATCTTGAGTTTTGCGATCGCAAAGCCGATGACCGCGATCTTCTCTCAAAAGGTTATTCTTTAGCTACTGCTCGAACTTATTGACATTAGTTCTTGATTAGCTTCCACACTGTAAGTCTAAAATATCCATTTTGCAAGTAGTAATTGATAATTATTTTTAAAGTGATCTCTCAACAGTCATAAGTTACCAGCCAGTACCCAAAGCGGAACCATGCCGTCAATCGACCAATTGTAGGGTGTTCGCAGCTTGGAGTCGGACACCCCGACCGCAGTGCGCCCAAAATCGCCAGCACAGACCAGCGTGCAGCTTGATAAAACTTGATAAAAATTAGCAATAAACAAATTTAATTTATTGCTTGACATTAGCAGCACCCTTATTTTATTTTGATGAGGCTACTGCAAATGATTAGTGATAAATCGCTGGGTTGTTGACCGCGAAACGAGTGTACAGCCGCTCGTGTCAAGAAACTGGATTCAAACTGCGACCACAGATAGCTGCACCTGTTACTGACAGGCTTAGTTTTCGTGTTTGCTTGGGTAGATTTTCAGCAGAGTACAAGTCGGGAGTGCATCTCCATCGGTGCATTCACTCTTACAGATGGTGTAGCAGCTCAAGTTTTTAAGTGTGTGGTGTGAATGAAAATGAAACTGCGTGTACCTTTTTTATGTGTTGCACTGCTGAGCGTTGGTATCATGCCAGTAGCTGCGGCAGGGCCAAGAAGTTTCTCTGACAGCGCTAACTCCGACTCTGCTGAAGCTGCGCCCGCGATCGCTCCCGATCCGAGTTCGGTAAATCCCTCAACAGCGGACGATCGCACTCAATGGTGGGCGATCGCTTCTGCCATCCCGTCCCAAAAACCGATCGCAGAAAAGCCCTCATCTGAAAGCGAGGAGTTAGAGGTCAAGCACAATACAGAAAACCGATCCCAAAAACTCAATTCAGACTTGACAGTTGCTTCAGAAGAGAGAAATATCCAAAAAATCTCCTCAAAAGCAGGTAGGATGCCCGATCCACAAGGTTTATTGGAGATATCTAATAACGATCGCGCTTCTCCTAATCCCGATATTGAACCAATAGCAGACATACCAAAACTCAACGACATCGATCGTCCCAGCACCAGTGTTGAGGGATTACTTCAGAAATCGCCGTCAAGTTTTATTGTTTCTGATGCTGTGCAAATCTCTCAATCAGTCGTACAAGTAACAGGTGTAAAGCTAAACCCTACTGGGGCTGGTTTGGAAGTCATCTTAGAAACTGAAGCGGGTCAATTGCTGCAAGCTGCTATCAGAACCGAAGGCAAAAGTGCGATCGCCGACATCGAAAATGCTCAACTAGCTTTACCGTCGGGTGAGGAATTTCGCGCTCAAAATCCCGATCGAGGAATTGCTGAGGTGACAGTAACTCAGCTTGAAGGTTCGCGCATCCGAGTCACCGTTACCGGACAGACAGCAGCACCGCCCGCGCAAGTAGTGAAAAGCGATCGCGGTTTAGTTCTGGGCGTGACTCCTGAAAATTCTGACCAAATTGAAATCGTCGTTACCGCCACGCGCACCGCAGAAGTTATACAAAATATACCGCGATCGGTGACAGTAGTTACCCGTGCTGAGGTTGAGGAGCAAACTCCCGTGTCGCGAAGCCTGCAAGATATTGTCGGTCGGGAGGTTCCAGGCTTAGGGGCTTCGACTCAATCGAGAAATCAATTTGGGCAAAACTTGCGCGGTCGCAATATTTCTGTGTTAGTTGACGGCGTACCCCTGACCACAAATACTCAACCCCGGGGGCTGCAAACTCTTGCCCCCAATGCGATCGAGCGAATTGAGGTTGTTCGCGGCCCCAATGCGATCTACGGAAGTCAAGCCACAGGCGGGACGATCAACATTATTACCCGCAGGCCGAGCGAAAATCGGCTGGATCAACAGTCAGAAGTAGGTCTGACTGCTGCCGCCGGCAACCGACGCTTCCTAGAAAGCGGCAGTTTTGGCAACTACATCGCGCATTCCATATCGGGTACAGAGGGCGCTTACAACTACGCCTTTTCCTTCTCGCGAGAAAGCACCGGCACTTTTTATGATGCTGAAGGCGATCGCATTTTTAACGATCGGCCTTTAGATCAAAGCGTTACCTTCAATGTATTAGCTAAGGCAGGAGTAAACCTAGATTCTAAACAGCGCTTACAGCTAACATTCAATCACTACCTTTCCAGCCAAGTCGGCAACCAGTATATCAACGATTTGAGCGTCAACAGCCGCCCCGCCGGCACCGAAAAAGCCCGCGCTTTGAAAGTAGGAGAACTGGAATTCATTGACTCTACCCCCCCAAGAGATCAAAATACTCTGCTTAACTTCACCTACACCAACGATCGGATTTTTGGCAGCAGTCTTCAGGCTCAAGCTTACTATCGGTACAATACTCTAAATTTTTTCCCAGGAGATTTTAGAGAGGCTTTTTTTGAAAATATTACTTTTGGACAAGTAGAACATCAAAATTGGGGCGGTCGCTTGCAAATTGAAACTCCTATATTTACAGCAGCTAATTTACTGTGGGGAGTTGATTATGACAGAGAGTACAACACTGTCGTGCAAGATATTTTCGATCCTGTGGCTTTCGACGAAAGCGGCGGTCGAGTTTACCGTAAAATTAACGAGCGCGTTGAAATCCCGGGTTATAACCTCAACCAGCTAGGTTTGTTTGCTCAGTTGAAATGGGATATTAGCGATAACTTTTTAGTCACGGGCGGATTGCGCCACCAGCGGGTCGGTTTCAGTGTGGACGACTACACTACCTTCCCAGGCAATGCAAATATTGAAGGTGGAGAGTTGAACTTTAATAGCACCGTGTTTAATGCCGGTGCTGTCTATAAAATCACAGACACATTTAATGTGTTTGGTAACTTTGCTCAAGGTTTTAGCATACCCGATTTTGGAAATCTCCTGCGCCGTCCGCCAGAAGGATTTTCGATTGGGGGCGATTTTGAACAATTAGAAGCGGTAAGAGTTGACAACTACGAAATTGGGGTGCGCGGCAACTGGGAACAAGTACAAGCGTCTATTTCGGGTTTTTACAATACCTCTGAATTGGGTGAAAGTTTTGTATTAGACAATCGCGGTTTTCCCATAGGAATTAACCGCGCGCCACAGCGGATATACGGTGTTGAGGGAACACTAGACTGGCAGCCGGGAGGGGGATGGCAATTCGGCGGCACTGCAACTTGGCAAGAAGGTGAAAATGATGTCAATCAAGATGGAGACTATTTGCCTCTCAATAGCAGCATTATCTCACCGCTGAAGCTGACGACTTATATTGAACACCAAACTACCCCAGGCTGGCGCAACCGACTGCAACTTGTTTATATCGGAAATCGCGATCGGGCTTTTGATGAAGGAGTTGACCCTGTGGGCATCGATAACTATTTGGTGGTGGACTATATCGGCAGTGTTAAGGTTGGACCCGGCACGTTAAATATTGGCATCGAAAACTTGTTGGACACCCAATATTTCGCAGTCCAGCTTCAACGTTCCGGCGGTTTTGATAATTCCGAAAAATTTGCGTCTAGGGGTCGCAGCCTTAGCCTCCGCTACGTGATCAATTGGTAATGGAACCCCAGAAACCGGGTTTGACGGAATAAAATACTTCTTTGCACCCGCAAATTTAGTAAAAAACCCGGTTTCTTTGGTAGCGAAAAGACACGTTGCCACATACAGATTCAGTAAAAAATAGGTTTCTTTGGTATTGCAAAAATACTTGAAAGAACTGACTGTAATTTCATAAAAAAAGGGATTAATTCAAATGAATTCACTGGGAATCAATACAGGAAAAATCGTTGAGAGTGGCGACACTTGCTCAGATATTTTTCAACTTTCAATCACAGAAATTAGGGAACTGTTTAAATCATGCGGTCTAATTCTTTTTCGAGGATTTGCCGTTCACCAGCAACAGTTTAAAAAATTTGCCGAACAATTTAGCTCTAAATTCGTTCGCGATGATGTCAAAATTCGGGCTGATTCGAGCGACGGAGCCATCCACCTTGTAAACGAAGGAATGGGATATATCGCTCCTCATGCCGAAGGCGCTACTACTCCTTTACGACCCGATGCCGTTTGGTTTTGTTGTGATGTGCCGGCCGCCGATGGTGGCGAAACTTTATTTTGGGACGGCGTACAAGTCTGGTCAGAATTAAGTGAAGAATTAAAGCAGTTGTTTTTGACTAAAAAAAACAAGTTCATTCACAATATACCTGTGGCTAACTGGAAGCATTTTTTAGGAGAGAATGCTACGCTAGCTGATGTCGAAAAAGCTCTCAACAGTTTTGAAGGTGTCCAATACACAATCAATGATGACCAGTCTGTGACTCTAGCTTATGTTTGTTCTGCTGTCGTTAAAACAAAGTACGGTAATGACGACTCTTTTGCTAACGGTATTATCAACGAACAAAGAACTAGAAAAGTAATTTTTGAAGATGATTCCCCGATTCCCGATGCAGCCATCGATGAAATCAAGGAAGTTATGGATAGACTGACCGTTGAAATCTCGTGGCAACCGGGTGATTTAGTGATGATTGACAATTCAAGATTTTTGCACGGCAGACAGGCTTTTACCGACAGCCGGCGCAAGATTTTATTTGCCAACAGTATGCTGAATTTTTGAGTTTCACTTTTCAAAAATGGCTAGGTAAAAATGTTTTTCAATGTCTCAAAATCAGCTATTTTTATTAAAAGTAGCTTCTCCCTACTTTTACCGTTTATTCTCGGCCTGATCCTTGTCTTGTTCGCAAGTCAATATAGTTTTGCCGCCGCTCCGACTCGTGCTGAAATCCTCTGGGACACTTATGGAATTCCTCATGTTTATGCCAAAGATACCAAAAGCCTTTTCCGCGCCTTTGGTTGGGCACAGATGCAAAGTCACGGCAACCTGATTTTGCGCCTCTACGGACAGGCGAGAGGAAGAGCAGCAGAATACTGGGGAGAAAAATATTTAGAATCAGATCGGTGGGTACGAACTATGGGAATTCCTATTCGCGCTCGCTCTTGGTACGATGCACAAAATCCAACTTTTCGCAGCTATCTCGATGCTTTTGCTGCTGGAATTAATAGTTATGCCGCAGAACACGGCGAGGCGATCGACAATGAACTTAAAGCCGTGCTGCCAATTGATGGGGTAGACTTGCTGGCTCACACTCAGCGGGTGCTGAACTTCACGTTTGTGGTTAATCCTCAGCAAGTCAAGGGCGTTATGTCAAACGCGGTAGCATCGGAATTAATATTACCCACAGCCAGGACAGGGCAGTGCGTTGTCCCTACAATTAATC
>JAICRN010000251.1 GCA_025937335.1 Microcoleus sp. TY_ISSM_2_bin.22 | reverse complement strand
GCCGAATTCTCTAGCAGTGGAACCGTCAGCTTGTTCAAAGGATTCAAAAATTCGCTCTAATTTATCTTCAGGGATGCCAACGCCGGTATCGGATACAGTAATTGATAATTGGGAATTAGGCGGTGATTGTGCGTTGCCCGTTACCAATTCTGCTGAAATTTCAACGGTGCCGCTTTCGGTAAATTTAATCGCATTGCCGATTAAGTTGTAAAGTATTTGCTGCAAGCGATTCTCGTCGGCTGCTATTGGCGGCAATTCACGAGCAACTGAGTTAATCAACTGCAAGTTTTTTTTGCCTACTAATGGCTGAGACAAAGTGAGAATCACAGAGACTATTTCTCGGATACCGACGGACTTAATTTGCAGTTCTATAGTTTTGTGTTTGAGCTGAGAAAAGTCCAGAATATCGTTAATTAAAGAAGACAATCTTTTTCCAGACGATGAAATCAAAACTAAGTTAAAATTTGTTGATTCTGGTAGTTGTCCGGTAGCACCGTCTATTAAAGATTCTGCAATACCAATAATGCCGTTGAGGGGAGTGCGGAGTTCGTGGGAAGTATTGGCTAAGAATTCGTCTTTTAGTTTGTCCAGGCGCTGCAATTCGATATTTGTAGTTTCTAAGGCAGTAAAAGATGCTTGCAGTTGTGCTGCCATGCTGTTAAAAGCAGCGGCAAGTACGCCCAACTCGTCGGAGCGATCGAGCTTGACAGTTTGGTCAAATTGTCCTTCAGACAAAGCTATTGCTGCATTTTTTAATTTTAAAAGAGGTTTGATAATCCAGCGAGAAGTGAGAATTCCTAGCACAGTTGCCATGCCCAACGCTGCCAGACATAGCAAAACTGTAGTTCGGTTGCCGGCATGGATGTGTTCCATAAAGTCGGCTTCTGGAACCACGACGACAATCAGTAAATCTAAACCTTTGCCGTCTTGGAAGGGCAGGACTTTTAAAAATTGCTGCTTCCCGTTTATCTCAAAATGGATTTGCTGCGATTTGGTAATTTGGTAGAAGTTTTGAAAGTGACTTTCTAAATATTTAGCTGTAGTTTGCGTTACTGGATCGCTGCTTTCTGTAACTTTAAACAGTTCTTTTTTACCGTTTTGGGTGCGGAAAGGTTTTTCGGGTGTGGAAGTTGCCAACAGCGTGCCGTTTCTTTCGATAATAAAAGTTTGACCTGATTTGCCTATTTTGAGGCTGGTTAAAAATTGACCGATACTGTCGAGACGCAAAGCAGCAATTAATACTCCTTCTAGCTGTTTCTGGCTGTTGTAAACTGGTTGCAGCGCGCTGAGGATCAAGGTGGGTTCTAGGAAGGATACATAAACTGAACTCCAAGTTGGTTTGATTGCTAGAGCTGCATAGGAGTAGGAAGGGTGCTGTCGGATGTCGAAGTTTTTGACGTAGGCTGCTACTGTCGTGCGATCGCCCGTATCATTAGTATTGTAAGAATAAAAATCAAAATTTGTAGAAGGGCCCGAGGCGTTAATCAATAAAGTGCCGTCAGACATTTTTTCGCCGGTGCGATATTCTCCATCTTGATTAGCGATCGACGTAAAATTGATATAAGGATATAATTGCACTTGCCGCCACAGATACTTTTCCCAAGCTGACAAGTCTTTCATGTTCAAAAAACCCAGTTTCACTGCATCCAGCTTGCTTTGATTGATGTGGTGCGGAGTTTGCAGATAAGTCCTCAAATTTTGCTCGATGCGATTGCTCACCTCTCCCATCAACTGATCCGCAAGGTCATTTACTGCTTTTTGAGAGTTCCTAAATGATAAATAGCCTACAATACCCACTGCTGCAAATACTTGCAAGACAAACGGAACTATGAGTACAGTTTGCAGGCTCGCTTTGACTGACAGTTTGGCAACTAAGCGCTTGAGATAAAGAGTTGACATAACATTAATTTAGCTTAAAAGACCCAATTAATACTCGGAGCGAAAACTTACCATCGGTAAGTATTATAAACCATTTTCTACTTAAACAAAGCTTACGCAAGGATGACTTGATATCGTTTCTATAATCCTCAATTTTATACCAAATTATTAAAATTCAAAGCGAACCTTAGGGACACGGAAATGCCCTGTCTTACTCCCCGCGCCGGACAAGGCATTGCCGTATTCCTACTTTTCATCCAAAGCTTCTATCCCCGACCATCCTTCTGGCACTCCATACATTCGATTCTTCAGAGAGCGCTGACAGTAAATTGCTGCTAACTTATCTTGAGGATTTATTTCGCAAATATCCTTGAATATTTTTTGCGCTTTACTAAATTTTCGATCGAAATAAAACTCCAGACCCAGTTGAAATTCAGCAGCAGTTTCCTGTTTTAGTTTAATGCTTTGTTCTGTTTCTGCATCATAAATTTCAAACACCGACACGGCAGATTTTTTGCCTTTTACTGTGACTCGATCGACAAATCGGCACATATATTTTTCTCGATCGCCCAAACGCTCTAGAATTGAGTCGCTAACTAGAATGCCCGCCCCGTAAACCTTAGTCAATCCTTCCAAGCGAGACGCGAGATTCACCGCATCAGCAATCACTGTACTTTCCATCCGTTCTTGCTCACCAATCGTACCCAACATTAAACTACCCGCGTGCAAACCGATGCCGATCGTAATCGGCGCGTAATTGCTGATTTCTCGGTGCTGGTTGTAAACCATAACTTGTTTTTGCATTTCCACCGCAGCGCAAACAGCATCATCTGCCGACTCAGGAAATAGTGCCATAATCGCATCGCCAATATATTTATCGATGAAACCTTGGTGAGCGCGAATTACCGGACTCACTCGGCTGAGGTAGCTGTTGATAAAATTAAAGTTTTCTTGAGGAGTCATCGCTTCGGAGATAGTCGTAAAGGAGCGAATGTCAGAAAATAAAACTGTCATTTCTTTCTGAATTTGATCCCCTAGTCGGACATCAACAATACTTTCGTGTCCCAAAAATCGCAGAAAGTCGTGGGGGACAAATCTACCGTAAGCTGCATTGACTTTTGCCAGACGGATGTGAGTTTTGATTCTGGCTAGCAATTCATTTTTGACAAACGGTTTAGTTAAAAAATCATTGGCTCCTGCATTGAAACCTTGCACTAAGTCAGATACTTGATTTTTGGCAGTTAGCATCACAATTGGCACTTCTATAGCGGTGAATTTCTCCCGGATTTTCTCGCAAACTTCGTAACCAGTCATCCGCGGCATCATCAGATCTAGCAAGATCAAATCTGGCTTGTAGCCTCTGTCTATAAGGGCTAAAGCTTCTCTACCGCTGCTAGCTTTGGCGAGCGCATATTTTTCGAGAAGTAAATTGTTAGCCAATACCTGAATATTCACAGCTTCGTCATCTACAATCAAGATTTTAACCCGACTGTTTTCTTGGCATTCTTTATCATCGCTCAAACTGTTATCATTAAAAGTTGGTGCAGCAGTTGCATTAGTTATTAACTTGCGATCGTTGGTTCTTGAAAGTAAAGACGGCCGAACCGTTGCCGGCAAGTGCTTGCGATCGAGATACTGATTTTTAGAAATTGGCAAAGTAAAGGTAAACTGCGAACCCATACCTACTTTTGAATATACCTGAATTTCGCCGCCGTGCAGCTCGACTAACTTCTTTGTAACTGCCAAACCTAAACCTGTTCCTCCGTATTCTCTAGCAGTGGAACCATCTGCTTGCTCAAAAGATTTAAAAATTCGTTCTAATTTATCTTCAGCAATGCCAATACCAGTATCGGATACCGTAATTTGCAGTTTTGACCTGACAATTAAAGATTGAAGCTGACTTGTTACTGAACTTTCTTTTTCGGTCAAAGGCGGCGAGTCCAAGCTGATTGCATTAGCCGAAATTTCTACAGTACCATTGTCGGTAAACTTAATTGCATTTCCGATTAAGTTATAAAGAATTTGTTGCACCCGATTTTCATCCGCATCTACGAGGGGAATCTCGGCAGTGACTGAATTAATTAACTGCAAATTTTTTGTACCAATTAGAGGTTGAGAAAGAGTCACCACAATATCGACAATTTCTCGGATGCCAACCGGCTTGATTTGCAGTTCAAAATTTTTGTGTCTCATCTTCGAGAAATCGAGAATGTCGTTGATGAGATTGCACAGTCTTCTGCCGCTAGATACAATAATTTCCAAGTTGGAAATAGTCGCTTCTGGCAATTGTCCTGTGGCCCCGTCGAGCAATGATTCAGTTAAACCGATAATTCCGTTAAGCGGGGTGCGGAGTTCGTGAGAAGTGTTGGCTAAAAATTCGTCTTTGAGTTTGTCAAGTCGCTGCAATTGGGCATTTTGATGTTCTAATTTTGTGAAAGATACTTCCAATTGACCCGCCATGCTGTTGAAAGCATTAGCTAATTTTCCGAGTTCGTTAGATGCCGCAATATTTACCCGAGTTTCAAACATTCCGCTACTCATTTTAGTAGCGGCAGATGTTAGGGATTTCAAAGGATTTGTAATCGATCGAGCAAAAGCCACTCCCAAACCCACGGCGACGAGGGCGCTGGCGGTGGTAACTGCACCCATGACGTATAGGAGCGATCGCACGGGAGCGTAAGCTTCGGCTGTAGGTAGCTCTACAACCACCATCCACTGCACCCTCCGGACGATCGCACCCGTGCCAATAACTTCTTCCCCGCGCAAGCCTCGATAAACGATCGGAGATTGAATCGCCGAAGCTAAAGCTAATTTGGATAACTCTCGCACAAAGGATCGCCCTCGCAAATCTTGCAGTAAATACGGATTAATCTTGCTTCCGGTTTCTGAAATCAGTACGGAGCGGTGATCGAGAACGTAGCTGTATCCTGTTTTTCCAACTTGCGATCGGGCGGCAATTTGAGTTAAAAAATTGAGACTAACTCTGGCAAATAATACTCCGGCAATTTGATTGTTATTGTCGCGAACTGGCACTGCTAAGTTAACAACATTAACTGCTGTTTTTAGATCTACATCTACTGGACTAACATAATTTTGACTTTGCCGAAAAGTCTCCCAAAACACAGGTGTTTCTGCTGAAATACCTGCTAAATTTAAGCTATAAATAGAGAAGGATTCGTAAGGCGACATCGCCTGTAGGATTTGACCTTTACTGTTAAAAATTCCGACCACTTCGTAGGCGCTGTTGCTGTTGACCAATCCTTCGAGAATGCTGCGCTGAGTTTCAGGATTAAATTCTGTTAAACCGCGCAATTCTGACAAATAATTGAGTTGGCGCTGCAAGTTATCCAGATAAGCGCTAATTTGGACAGCAGCAGCTTGCGATCGCTCGTACTGAAGCTGTTTTGTCTGTTCTATTTGTCCTCGAAAGCTGAGGTAAGCTAAGGTACTTCCCGCCATCAATACGCTTGCCACAGCAATCGAGACAAAACCGTAACGCAGTTGATTGGCAATTGATGACATTTGATTCTGCCAGTTAACAGTTTGAACTCACTCTATAGGATACACCCAATTTCACATTTTTAAGACTTGCGGAATCGCGATCGTTGATTTCTTGTTACCTTTGCCTAAGTTATGGTTTTATAGAGCTAATTTTTGTTTCCAGATAACATCTTCAATCCAAATGCGATCGGGAAGCAGTCCCAACCGAAAGAAAATTTCAGCAATCCGCTGCTGTTCTTCAACAGCCCTGTCTTGAATTGGCAGCACATCGTAGCGGCGGCTTTTCGTTAACATGATAGCTGTGGCTATTTTCATTCCCCTTCGAGCGCTGATAAATTCCGCTGCTGGCTGGGGATTTTTAGTGATCCAAGTAGCCATCTGTCGCGTTTCTCCCATCACTATTTTAACAATATCGGGAAAGTCGCTAGCAAAAAACCGACTTGCCAAATAGAAGTTTCTATCATTCATCAGCCCATCGCTGTTAGTCAAGAAATGAACAGGCATCGTTTCCTGTAACTGAGCTAGAAACGGCTGCCAAATCGCCCAAGCATCAACCTCGCCTCTCACAAATGCTTCCTGAGCTTTTGGCGGAGGCAAATCGACCAATTGGGCATCTGTTAACTGCAAGCCACCTTGAGTTAACGCCCGAATTAACAAATAGTGACCTGCTGTTTTTCTAGTTGCTGCTATTTTCTTGCCTTTGAGATCCGCTAGAGTCCGAATTGGAGAATCTTGAGGAACTATGATGCCAATGCTTCCAGGCAAAGCTGAATCATTAGCAATATAAACAAAAGGTACGCCGTCTGATTGGGCAAAAATTGGCGGCGCAACTCCGGCATAACCCATATCGATTTTTCCTTTTCCTATTGCTTGTAAAATTGGCGGGCCTGCGGCAAATTCCGTCCATTCTACAGACCACCCAATTTCTGCTAAACGGGTTTCTAAAGAGCCTTTAGCTTTGAGATAAAACAGCGCTCCGAAAGGCTGATGGCCGATTCTTATAACTCTTGTTAAATTTGAGGGTGCATTTTGGGTTTTGGCTGTAGAGTTATTTATTAGTTGTGAGTTACAACTTGCCACAGCTAAACTCAAGCAAAAAACGAGCGTGAATAGCAGCGTATATCCCCAAGGAAAAGGCCGTTTAATAAAAATTTGACTGAAAAACGATAATTTAAACCTAGTCTTTTTGTGCCTCATAAAATATCGGATAAGTAGATTTTGCAGGAGTAAAATATTTCAGATGTTTTTTACAGGACTGATATTGTGTCCCCTTACTTCCTGCTGTTAAAAAAGGTCGAATTAAAAATAAATTTTTAGCGGGCTGTCGCTGAAATTAGCCGCAAAATAAAGCTATATTATAGCAGATTTCAGGAAAGTGAGATTTGCTATGGCTGACTTTATTGCTCGCCGCTTGGAACAATACACGGTAAAACGATCGCACGAAGTTTTAATCGTCAAGGCCGAAATTGACGGCGAATTCGATGAAATTGCTATTTTTAAAGGCTTTTCTAGCTCTTTGACGCGATCGACTGCTTTCGATCCTGAGGTTCCTGTTTTGCCGGAGGAAGCAAAAATTGTCAGTGTCGATCGCCTGGAGAGCCCTTACAATCCAAATAACCCCCGCTATCTTCAGCAGGGGTTATCTTGGGAAACAATGCAATCTCTATTGTCCGAGGCGGGAGTTTAGCTCTCGCATTAGGGACACAACGCCTGAAAAACAGCAGGGACACAACAATGTTGTGTCCCTACTACAAAAGCACTATGTCCTTACCCTGAGAGCTAGAGCGTGCCGCCGGCAGCTTGGAAACGAGCTCTCGCGCGTTTGATTGCTTGCTTGGCTTGAATTTGCTCTTGCAAAGTGCCGCTAGCAGCCTTTTCCAAACGAGCTTCTGCTTCGGTGTAAGCAGCACGAGCAGCTTCTTTATCAATGGTTTCGCCTTTTTCAGCGCCGTTGACAAGAATAGTAACTTTGTTTTCTTGGATTTCTGCAAAGCCGCCCATCAGAGCAATAGACACCCATTCCTTGGCGGGACGGACGCGCATCACTCCGGTATCCAAAGCTGTCAACATTGGAGCGTGACCGCTCAAGATACCCAGTTGGCCTGTGGTGCTCGGCAGAATTACTTCTTCAGCATTAGAATCCCAAACAGTTTTGTCTGGGGCCACTACGCGCACAGTTAATGTCATAAATTGTCCTTAGTCATTAGTCATTAGTCAGCAGTCAGCAGTCATTAGTAATTAGTCATTAGTCAGCCGTCGGCCATCATCAGTCACTTAGTTGTTAACTGTTAACTTTTAACTGTTAACAACTAATGACCAATGACTAATGACCAATGACTAATGACTAATGACTAATTTCTAATGGAGATGGATAAAAAAAGCAGAGAATTTCTTTTCAAGTACCTTAACAACGCTTCACCTACTGGGTTTGAGTCTTCCGGTCAGAAGATATGGCTCG
>JAICRN010000241.1 GCA_025937335.1 Microcoleus sp. TY_ISSM_2_bin.22 | reverse complement strand
GATTCCCGATATTTAATTTTCAGGTTCATCACCGACTGCATTTTAGCACTGCGGGGATCGCCAACGATCGAGCGACCGCCCAGAGCCCGCGGCCCAAATTCCATCCGCCCTTGGAACCATCCCACCACATTTCCCTGTTCCAAAATTTCCGCCAACTGCGGCATTAATTCGGCATCGTCCAATCGGTGATAGCTAGCTTTTACAGCATCCAAATATTCGAGAATTTCTGCGTCAGTAAACCTCGGGCCCAAATAAGAGCCGCGCATTCGATCGTGACAAGTTAAATGAGCAACTGACTTCGCCACAGTTGCCACCGCTTGGTTTGCAGTGAGAACTTCAGTCCTCTCCTCAACCGCTGCGTTTGTAGTGATAAATTCACTCTTGAGGGATTCTCTACTATTTGCTGTCGAGTTCGCGCTCACAGTGCGAGTTTGTTCGCAATACTGATACCAAATCGCCAAAGCCGCGCCCAAAGCACCGCCAGCATCTCCCGCTGCCGGCTGAATCCAAATATCTTTGAAAATACCTTCTCGCAAGAGTCTGCCGTTAGCAACACAGTTGAGAGCAACGCCGCCGGCAAGACAAAGATAATCGACATCCAATTCTTTTCTAACTGTTCTGCAAAGCCGCAAAACAACTTCTTCGGTAACAACTTGAATGGAAGCTGCAATGTCCATTTCTCGCTGAGTCAATTTTCCTTCAGCTTGACGCGGCGGCCCTTCAAACAGTTCGTCAAACTTCTTGTTTGTCATGGTTAAGCCAACAGTATAGTTGAAATAATCCATGTTCAAACGGAAAGTTCCGTCATCTTTGAGGTCGATTAAATAGTTGAGAATCTTGTCTACATACTTGGGTTCGCCGTAGGGAGCTAAACCCATGAGTTTGTATTCGCCAGAGTTGACTTTGAAGCCGGTGTAATAGGTGAAAGCTGAATAAAGCAAACCCAAGGAGTGGGGAAAATCGATTTCCCACTGAGGTGTCAGTTCGTTGCCGTCTCCCAACCAAACCGAGGTTGTTGCCCACTCGCCCACGCCGTCTAGGCACAAAACGGCTGCTTTTTGAAACGGGCTGGGGAAAAATGCCGATGCTGCGTGGGATTGGTGGTGTTCGGTAAATAGCAGAGATGGCAGTTTATTTGTTTTGCAGTTTGCTATTGCTGCCAGATCTCTTTTGAGCATGGTTTTGAGGTAGAGCTTTTCTTTGAGCCATATCGGCATGGCGGCTAGGAAAGAGCGAAAACCTTGGGGTGCGTAAGCTAAATAGGTTTCGAGAAGGCGCTCGAATTTGACTAAAGGTTTGTCGTAAAAGACTATGTGATCGAGTTCCCGCAAATCTATTTTCGCTTCTTTCAAGCAATAAGCGATCGCATTCTTAGGGAATCTGGCGTCATGCTTTTTGCGGGAAAATCTTTCTTCCTGCGCTGCTGCTATAATTTCTCCGTCGCGAATTAAGGCTGCGGCGCTGTCGTGATAGTACGCCGAGATTCCAAGTATATTCATCGCTCTCCTCACAAATCGCAATGCGTTTGCTTTTGACTATTTAGAATAGCTAACGATTATAGCTGCATAAGTGCTGATTGGGAATTGAATTTTGCGATCGCCTCTAATTTTACCTGGATCGATGTCGGTGGGCCGTCCTGGGGCGATCGGCTGTTTGAGAGCATTTAAGCTAGCGCCGGCTAATCCTGCGCCCCCAAGCTCTGAAGTAATTGAGCAGCGGGAATTGATAAAATTCACCGATCAACCACAGCACAATGCCTAAATGCGACAAAAAAGCTAAGCCCGTCCAAGCGGCGGGCAGCCACGACAACCGGCTGCCGGGAACCGGGGGAAAATAGTAAGCTGAAAGTCCCAGCAAGGTAGTGGGAAGGAAAATTAGACCACAAGCCGCTGCAAAGTAGGGCCATCCGAATTCTACGCCTTCGAGGTGGGCTCCTATCCACCGTTTGCCGTTCCAGTGCCAAGTTACGGGCGGTTGGCGATCGGCCATTTCGAGCGATTGTCTTTCAACGCTTGCGGTATAAATGTGCTGGCAGAAGTTGCAAGCTAGGGCGTCCATCATCGGCATGGTGGAAATTTGACCGGTGCGGCACACCGGACAGGGATATGTATCTTGAGGGTTGAAAGGTCGGGTTGATTGTTTGAAAATCTGCATGGATAGAGCTGTTTGTCAAGATATTGAGCGATCTTAACAAAGTACAGAGATTATGCGTTGGCTGAGGGCGGTTTTTGTATCTAGATTGTTGCTGATTTCACAGGTTTTTTCACGCCGACTCGCCCCTACAGGTTAATGCGGGTTGATATTAGACCTCTCCAATAATTATTATTGTGGCACAGGCCGGAAAGCCTGTTCAAGACTGGCTTTTCTGGAGATTTCTATAGAATGATTCGGATTAATTGCGGTGATTGTTGCTGTACCGAATTCTGGCTCCTGCCCAGAGAAGTTTTTCCCTCAACGTGTTGTAATAAGAATAGTTTTCCCGCAAAATGATAAACTTGGCTTCGCAGTCTGCCCTCCGCACGTCTACGCGCTGTCCCGGCCAAATTGCAGTCCCTAAAACGCCGTCTGTCCAGAGTTTGGTACTGAGTTCGTAATCTGCTAAAGGCCAAATGCTGACGACTGAACCGGGCGGGAGTACGATCGCCCGACTGGATAAACTCAAAGGGCAAATCGGAGTAACTGCGATCGCCTCCATTCCCGAGTGCATAATCGGCCCGTTGGCAGATGCGGTGTAGCAAGTCGAACCGGTGGGAGTTGCCACAATTAAACCGTCGCCTTGATATTGATCGACTACTTCGCCGTCAACTTCCATTTCTAAAATACAGCTCGGCATTCGATCGGCTGAAGCAGGTTTGACACACATTTCATTTAGTGCCAAAAACCGATCGCTTTGGGGTTCGAGATTGCTTCTGTTTCCCTCAAAAACTGTTGCCTGCAACATCATCCGCGTCTGCACAGCATACCTATCTTCCGAAAGTCTGTCCCAAATCTCCTCAGTCTTTTGGAAATCCTCAAAAGACTCGGTTAAAAACCCCAGATGTCCCCCCACATTCGCTGCCAAAATCGGAATGCCGTCAGCAGCCAAATTCCGCGCGGCAGCTAGGGCAGTACCGTCGCCCCCCAGCACCACAGCTAAATCAATTGAACTGTTACTTGAAGCTAAAAATACCGGATACGGGTTATCTTTCGGGCCGCTCGGGCCCATTAAAACGTCACACCCGCGACTTTCTAATTGGCGGGCACACTGTTCTGCCCACCGCTGGCTGAGGGTATCTCTGGCTTTGTGGGCGATAATTACTTGTTTTAGTTGCACAACCTATCGATTTTAGATTTTAGATTTTAGATTTTGGATTGTTAGATTATTAGATTTTAGACTGAATCGCCACGAGCTGGACGATCGCAGTGCACATCGATTTTAGATTTTAGATTTTAGATTTTAGATTTGAGGTTTGGGATTTTAGATGATTAGATTTTAGACTGAATTGCCGCGACCGGGACGATCGCAGTGCACATCGATTTTAGATTTGAGATTTGGGATTTTAGATGATTAGATTTTAGACTGAATTGCCGCGACCGGGACGATCGCACTGTAGTCGGAAAAATATTATTCCGATGGCACAGGGCATCTCCCGTCGGAGACTCTCCCTCTGGTTTATAGCAATTCCAAAAAGTAATCCAATTTTTTGAAAGCTCCAAACCCTTATCTCATCTGTCATTTCCAATACTTTAATCGAAAATCAAAATCTGTCATTCCCAATTCTTGAATCTAAAATCTAAAATCTAAAATCTAAAATCGTATTACCCGTCGCTGCGGCTGGATTTGGGGCGCGGCCAGATAATGCTGGAATCTGCCGCGAGTAGGCGAGAAACTGCGATCGCCCCAAAGCGGTTGAGGTGGCTGGGGTCAAAAAAATAGTCGTTGCGGCCAGGCCAGCGCTGCGACAAGTCGCGGAAAGCGAAGCCTTTTTGCCGGGAGAGTTGGTCCATTCGCTGCCGGAACTGCTGTTCTGCCCGCAGGCGAGTTCCGTCTAAGTAGTCGTCGGTGAGGGGCAAATTGACGAAAATCAGGGGAATTTTGCGAGCTTTGGTAAATGCTACAACTGAATTAAAGGCTGTTGCTTGTTTGCCTCCGAGGTTGAAGTTGTCGTAGTCGCGATCGTACTGGCCTGAAACGTAAGCGCGTTCTCGATAATAAGTGTTGGGATTGTAACGGCCAGATACAGGCATGAATCCGTTGGAGTCGATCGAATCTGCCAATTCGCTAACTTGCCTCATTGCTACAGTTGTCGGCTGCGAGACTGGAATCAATTCTGCTTTTGGAGTTGCTGCATCGGCTGCGATCGGTTTTAACTGATATCTTGCAGCATTTGAGGCAACGGGCAAGATGCCCGTTCCACCAGACATCAACTTGATTGTGGGGTGGGTGTCAGCAACGGGCAAGATGCCCGTTCCACCAGACAGGAATTTGATTGTGGGGCGGGCATCTTGCCCGCCGCTGAAAGGTCGATCGGCAGAGGTAAATGCTTTGCGGAAAGTGTTGTTAGGGCAGGGCTGCGGGAATTTGTAACACTGGGAAATCACATTCGGTTCATCCGACGGCAGTTCGGGGCGAACGCCTGCAGCTAAAAGTTGGCTGCCTTCAGAATCGACGATCGAATTAAAAGTGCGATCGTCCCGGCCGCTGTTAAATCCCCGCACGCCATCGGCCCAGACAATCATTTGAGGCAAATGATCCGGCTTCAAAAGCCGCCGCAGTTGAAAGTCAACTACTTGTGCAGTTGCGCCGTTGACTGAAAAGTTAAATACTTTTAAGCCCGGACGGCCATTTTGGGCCAAAGATTGTTTTAGCTGTTTGGGATCGACGCCCTGCAATGCGCGGGAACTACCGACAATCAAAACATCTGGCGGGCCGACGGCAGCAACGTAGGATAAGTACAGTTTTAGCTTTTCGTCGAGCAAATCGCTGCTGAAGCTGACTGTAGTGGCTTGCGATCCGTTTGCGCCCGCTTGCTGTTGGGAATAAACGAGGTTTTTCATGTACTCGATTACTTTTTTCTCAGCAAACGCCCGTTTGGGACTGCCTGGGGGAACCGCTTGCATCCAGGCGACGGCCTGCACCCACAGGGTTGCTACTTCGTCCCAGTCTTGTTTTGAATTGGCTGATTGAGCCAAATTAGAAGCTTGGGTGGCAAAGTTAACTGACTCCGTGAAGGCATCGCTTTGAGGGCATGAAGGAGCGCTGAGGGATTTTTGGGTTAGGTTGGCGTTTTTAGCTAACAGAGACGTTGGCGGCTGCGCTAGGACTGGGGATTCGATCGAACCCGATGTCGCTGCGGTGTTGGGCGGCTTCGTTGACGAACATCCCAAAGTTACGGCTAATACAGCGGCTGCGGCGCAGGTACGTTTGAGGATGCTGGTGCTGATGCTAGCAATGTAGCGGCGAATCATAAAGCTTTCAGCGTTGGCAAAATATTACTAAATATTACTAATTATCCGGCGGATCGAGCAATTAGCTCAAACAGATGTTTTAACCACTCAATAAAAATTAAGGCGATCGGGCCATCACAGCTAAGCACCTGCGCTGTTATTGCTTGTCCCATCGGCATTGCAGGCTTTTCCTGCCATGCCGGCCAAGTGTGGATTAGCGCTTTGGGATGATGAATTAAACTGTAGGGGTTAAGTCCTGCTTGTTCGAGTTCCTGTAAAATTGCTTCGGCTTTCGGATGCAGCGTGTCGCCAGGGGGGATGAGATAGGCAACAAAATCTTCTAACATTCCAGGAAGTTGATTGTTTGGCATCAACCAAACTCCGACGCGAGGCAAGTATGGATCTGAAGGCGCGCAAACCCAGCCTTCGGGAGGGGGAGATTGGGGGATGTCTCGATAGCCGATCGAACTCAGTTTATCTTTAAGAGATTGCCACCGCCCACTTAAATTGCGATCGGCATCAACCACAATTCCCAATGTGCGTAAATTCTCTGCTTTCAATCTTTCTGGCAAGCCATTTAGCAGCGCTTCAATTCCTTCTGTACCGTCTTCTTGCGGTACTTCGACGGAAAATGTTTCTGGTAGTTGATATTGCTGGCACAAAGCCCAGATTACGTGTCGGTCATTCTTACCTTCTACCAATAACTGTTGGGGTTTTGCTAGAGGAGGTTTTCGTGCTTTTGGCATCAGCGCACCTCGATACTTTGGCGCACTGCAACGGACAATTCATCGGGAGTGTATTCAACTGCACGAATATCCTCGCCGCGCCGGCTCAAGCGAAATAATTTGCCCACAGAACTATCTTCTGATTGTTCTAATGCTTCTTGAAATGCCGCTATGCAATCCCAACTGTGGGTCGTTGCAAAGACTTGAACGTTCAACCGCTTTGCTGTTTCAAATATCAATCGCCACATATAAGTTTGGGTTTGATAGTAAAGACCTGTATCAATTTCATCGACTAGCAAAAAAACCTTTTCTGACGATACTGCTGCCATTGCTATACTAAGAATTCGGTGCATACCATTGCCCATACTGCCAAGAGGAACTGGGTTATTTTGCCCTCTAATTTTAATCAAAATACCGCTGTAATTAGTGGGATTGCTGGTAAAACTAATACGTTCTACATCGGGTTCTAATATTTGCAACGCTGCTACTACGTTTTCTTCTTTTGGGGTCAGTGTAATCGTATCCCAATACAGAGCCAATTCTTTAAAAGATATTTCCGTAGTTTTGATTAAATTAAAGTTATCTTTATTAGTACCAACCAGCGATGAATAGTTATTATTTTTTTCGATCGATTGAGGAGAGACAAAACTAGAAATAGTGGCATTGGGCAACAGTGAAATTTTGAATTTTGCATTCTCGTTGTAGCAAGCAATTAATTCCCATGCTAAAAATCTTGTTTCTAATTCGTCGGCTGCGGGAACTAATACCTGTTCATTTTTAGGACTTGCTTGAATTTTGAGCGAGAGTTGTTCTTCTTGCTGAGATCGAATGTGAATACTTCTAGCTGGAGTTAGTTGATGTCCGTAAAAAATATGTTCAAAGTGATATTTGATGCGGTTTACTTGACTAGATGCACCTTGTATCTGTAAGCTCGTTTCACCGCGACTATTTAGTATATCAAACACAGCTTGAATATTCTGCTGTTTCACTAATAAATAAATGGCTTCCAAAAAAGTAGTTTTACCGCTATTGTTCTGACCGACTATCAGATTAACCCTAGCTAGCTCGTCGATATGAAAATCTTTAAAACAGCGATAATTTTGGATGGTGAGATCGCGCAACATGGATTCCTCCCATATTAACTATATTCTATCATTTCTCCGTTCAGACTAAAAACCAGTATGGGATTCGATGACTGCTTCGGCTTGCAGGGCGATCGACCTCAATTTATCCAATGTATCCTGGTTCGCACTCTCCCACAACCCCCGCTGACGAGCTTCTAGCAATCTTTCCGCCATATCTCGCAGCGCCCAAGGATTGTTTTCTTGAATAAATGTCTGTACTTTCTCATCAAAAATGTAAGCCTCTGCGATTCCTTCATACATAAAATCCTCTACACAATTTGCTGTAGCATCGTAAGCAAACAAAAAATCAACAGTTGCTGCAATTTCAAACGCGCCTTTATAACCGTGTCGCATCGCACCTTCTATCCATTTGGGATTTACAGCCCTGCTGCGATAAACCCGCGCAATTTCTTCCCGCAGTTGCCGGACTTTCGGATTCTCAGGAATTGAATTATCTCCGAAATAGGTTTCAGGATTTTTGCCTTGCAAATTGCGAATTGCGGCCGTCATTCCCCCTTGAAATTGATAATAATCATCCGAGTCGAGGATGTCGTGTTCGCGGTTGTCTTGGTTTTGCAGAACTATTTGCATTTGGCCGAGGCGTTGTTCAAATGCTTCGGGTGCAGAACATCCCCATTCACTCTGTTTAACTCCTGCTACATCTCCCGGCAAATTTGAGGAACTAGAGGAGGTATAGGCGTAACTGCTCCAATTAATGTAAGCTTTTGCTAAATCGCTGTCGTCTGT
>JAICRN010000488.1 GCA_025937335.1 Microcoleus sp. TY_ISSM_2_bin.22 | reverse complement strand
TCACTCGAACATCCCGTCTTGGCAAACGTGCTAGCAGACGGCGAGACAGTGGCGATATCCGACTATCTCGATAGTCCGGCACCTTCATCGCCCAATTCCCCTGTGACACCGCTGCCTTTTCGAGCAATTTTGGCAGGGCCAGCGCGATTTGGAGGGGCTGTAAATGGCTTGATGATTGTGGGTAAGTCGCAACCTCACGAGTGGTCGGCAGGCGATCGGCAGCGCCTTGAAGCAGCATCAGACGCGATCGGCATCGCGATTTATCAGATTCAAAAAAATCAAGAAATTGCAAATTTAAATCAACAGTTACAGCAACAAACTAAATACAAAAACCTCATCGGCTCAATTGCTACATCGAGCAATACGAGTTCCGAAATCGATCGAGTTTTGCAACAAGTTATTGAAAATACCGTCGATACCCTAGAAGTAGATAGAGGTCAAATCCTGCTGTTGAAATATACAGACTCTATCTTAAAACCTTCCGCCCCCAATCAAACACCCAAAGCAAAAGTTGTGTTAGTTTGCGAATCTGTTTTGACAAAAAACGAAATAAAACAAACAATAGAACAAAGCGAGGCGGCGAAACACAGCTCGACAGCCAAAACAAAAAATAAGGAGAAAACTGCTAATTCTAAATCCAAAACTCCCAACTCAAAACCAAATAACTTTCCCGCTTTTTGGATGTCGGAATCGAATTTGTGCGAAAAAGCATTCCACAGCGCACCCAAACCCCTCGCTGACGCAGGCGAATTAATCGGCAAGGAACAACAGAGCACCGCAGAAATCTTGAAACTCGAAGGCATTCGCGCCATGCTGCTGGTTCCCCTCACGGGCGATCGCTCCCAGGAAACCGTCTTGGGGTTCTTGATTTTGCAGCACTCCCAGCAGCGCGCTTGGATACCTGAAGAATTGGAAGTTCTAGAATTAGTCGGCGCTCAAGCGAGCAGGGCGATTATCCAAACTCAAACGCTCAAGGAAGCGCAAACCTTAATCGAAGACAGAAGCGCTCAGTTGCAGCAAAGTCTCGACGTGAAGGCGAAACTGTACGAACAATCTGCCATTCAACTAGAGCAACTGCGCAAATTGAAGCTGATTAAAGACGAGTTTCTCAGCACTATGAGTCACGAGTTGCGCACCCCTTTAACAATCATGAAACTGGCAATTCTGATGCTCAAACAAGCTGAAGGGCCGTTAGCGAGTCGGGCTAAGTATCTCGACATTCTAGAGCAGCAGTGGTCTAAGGAAAATGCTCTGGTTAACGATTTGCTGGCCCTCAAGCAGTTTGAGCGTCAGCAAGTCTCTATTTCTCTACTCAAAATCGATCTCAAGCGTTTAATTCAAGATTTAGCTGGGGATTTTGAGAAACAGTGGGTCGATAAGGAATTGACTCTGAAGGTGGATTTGCCCAAGTTTGCCCCTTGCTTAGAAACCGACCCGGACAGTCTCAAGCGGGTGCTGCTGGAACTGTTGACAAATGCTGGAAAATACTCGGCTTCAGGAACAGCCGTAGTTTTCGAGGCGTCTGAGGCGGCCGGCTGTATTGTCCTGAGCGTTTCTAATTTGGGGCCAGGCATTTCTGCTGCTGATTTGCCCCACATCTTTGAAAAGTTCCGCCGCGGTACTGGTATTACTGACCAAGCTATCGCCGGTACGGGTTTGGGTTTGGCGCTGGTAAAGTGTTTAGTGCAGCATTTGAATGGTACTATTGATGTGTCTAGCTGTCCGGCAGAAAGTTCACAAGCTGACAAGTTGTGGCGCACATCTTTTACCCTGACTCTGCCGCAATTTGCAGCGGAACTTTGTAATCTAGAAGAATAGTTGGGTGGAGAAGCTGGTGGGAATTGGCAGCGAACAGGCGAAACGAGAAGACTTGCGTTTATAGGGAGATTTGGAAAATTTGCAAACGCTACCAAGTCCTCTTTTTTGAATTGTTTGTCTGGTTGCCCGTCTAAATTGCCGATTCTCGATTGCTGATTTTTCCCAGGACTTATATGATGTCGGGTTATTTGCCCGTAATTAGCCGGTGTTTGCAGTGAGTACGATCGTCCTCTATTTATGAATTAATCAGGACAGTCCTGGACGCAAAAACCCGGTTTGTTGAGGTAATTTGGTCATATAAGCTCGATCGCGACAACTAGAAACCGGGTTTTTTGGGAAGCGTGCGTCCAGGACTGAATTACTTGCATTCCTTACGGCGAACTTAATTATGATTGTATAACTGGAGATGATATCACCCAGTATTGACCAAAGCAACCGGGTTTATTAACTGTTTCAAAAGCCTGCAACGCATCTTGTCGTACAAGCCTGTTTTTGCGTCCAGGAATGTCATCTAAAAATTGTCGCGGTGCATGGAAATCGATCGCCCTTATTATGCTCACAAAAGCTGCACCTAAAACCCTGCGTTGGCAACGTTCTAAATATTCGCCGCTGGCACGACAAATAGACGTTTTTGCAGCGGCGGGAAAGTTTATGTTTTTTTTGTGGTGGGATGGACTGCTGCAAAATAATTCTCCTCATACTAGAAGAATTCGCGCTCATTGGTTGGTCAATACTTTGCTGAATTTAGGCCCGACTTTTATTAAAATTGGGCAGTCTCTCTCGACTCGGGCGGATTTGCTGCCGCTTGAGTATGTGAAGGAACTCGAACAGTTGCAGGATCGGGTTCCTCAGTTTAGTTCCGAAGAGGCGATCGCTCTTGTAGAATCAGAATTAGGCAAGGATATTTATGCTTTGTACCGCGATTTTGACCCTTCGCCGATCGCTGCTGCGAGTCTGGGACAGGTGCACAAAGCGAGGCTGCACACCGGGGAAGATGTGATTGTGAAGGTGCAGCGTCCGGGTTTGGAAAGTTTATTTGATTTGGATATGAAGGCGGTGCGCCAAGTGATGCGTTTTTGCGATCGCTATTTGCCTGGGACGCGCAAGTACGATCTGGAATCTATTTATCACGAGTTTTTTAAGATTTTATATCAAGAAATTGACTACGTGCAAGAAGGGAAAAATTCCGACCGCTTTAGCCATAATTTTCGAGAATATCCTCAGATTATTGTCCCGAAAGTCTACTGGCAATACACGACTAAAAAAGTGCTGACTGTAGAATACGCACCAGGAATTAAGGTGGACGACCGCATTAGTTTAGAGGCGATTGGAGTAGATATTGCGAAGCTCAATCAACTCGGAATTTGCTGTTATTTGAAGCAGTTGTTAATTGACGGTTTTTTTCAAGCTGACCCGCATCCTGGCAATTTGGCGGTGACAGAAGATGGCAGCTTGATTTTTTATGATTTTGGGATGATGGCTGAGGTTAAGTCTCTGGCTAAAGACCAAATGGTCAAGACTTTTTTTGGTGTGCTGAGAAAGGATACTGACGAGGTACTCAATACTTTAATTACTATGGGCTTAGTTGAGCCGATGCCGGATATGATGCCGGTGCGCCGGCTGATTGCTTTTTTGTTGGATAAGTTTATTGATAAGCCGATCGACTTTCAAGCTTTTAATGAAATTAAGAACGAACTTTACATTATGTTCGAGCAGCAACCGTTTCGCTTGCCAGCAGAAATGATGTTTATTGTCAAGTCGGTGACGACTCTCGACGGCATTGCTAGAACTCTCGACCCTCACTACAATTTCATAGCATCCGCTCAGCCTTTTGTCAAGAGTATTGCGGTGAGCAAGGGGCGGGGAAATGCGATCGGAGAATTGGCAAGGCAAGCGCGAAGTTTTATTACATATAAGTTGCAGCAGCCCAGTAAAGCGGAAGTTTTTTTCAAACGTTTAGAGAAGCGGATAGAAGATGGCGAGTTGCAAATTAGAGTGCGAAATATCGAGAGCGAAAGAGCCTTGAAACGGATTAATTTAGCTCTGAAAACTTTAATTTTTGCTTGTCTGACTGGTTTTGTGTTTCTGTCGGGTGCTGTGCTGCTGCTGGGCGGATATCAAACGGGGGCGATCGCAGCTTTTGCGGTTTCGGGATTCGGCGGTTTGTTTTTGCTGCGATCGTTGGTAGATTTGTTGGTTAAGGAAAAGCTCGATCGCATGGTCGATTGATAAATATACTTGGTAATTGGGAATTGCGATCGCAGTCAGAACTTTAGCCATCTCAAGTTGGGATAGTCTAATTTTTAACCTCAGATTAGACTATCCCAACTTTAGCCATCTCAAGTTGGGATAGTCTAATCTGAGGTTAAAAATTAGAATTTAAGTATAGCAGAAATTTATTAAAACTTTCAGCTATACTCAAATCAACATCCCCTAAATGTTCCAGATGATAAGAAGCAGGAGGATTTGCTATGTCAACCACTATTCAAGAAGTTTACGCTCGCGTTCTCTCTACCCTTTCGCCAACTGAGCGGCTGCGCTTGGCAACTCTTATTCTCAACGATTTGGTGCAGAAAAATCTGTCGGTTGTCGATGAAAGTGAAACTTGGACTGAAGAAGATAAACTCGATGTAACGGCATTTTCTTTGCAGTACGCAGCCACAATTTTTCCAGAAAACGAGGAGATGTAATAGTGTCTTTTAATCCTGGTGATGTGGTGACAGTAGATTTTCCGGGTGTCACTGGCATTAAACGTCGTCCGGCTATAATTCTCTCATCAGTTATATATAACACAAGCCGCCCTGATGTCATAGCTGGGATCGTTACTACACAGACAAATGCTTTAGGTTCAACTGATTATATTCTCCAAGATTGGGCAACAGCAGGTTTACGAGCGGCCTCAGTTTTTCGCAGTTTTATT
>JAICRN010000376.1 GCA_025937335.1 Microcoleus sp. TY_ISSM_2_bin.22 | reverse complement strand
TTAGATTTTAGATTTTAGATTTTAGAATTGAAGCATTGACCCTACGGATAAATTCGGGGGATACTTTATCGGATACAGGTTTTTTATTTCTGAGTCCTGAGTCTGCTTTCGGAATGAATCCGGGGGCTTCTATCCTGGATGCTTTCGGTCAGGTAATTTTAGGGGCGATCTAGATTAATAATTATTGAGGATAGGAATTATTTGTGCTTCGGGAATGGGCTTTTTTTTTTACGAACCGCGAAGGCGCGAAGAACACGAAGGAAGAGAGGAGAAGAGAAGAAGAAGAGTTCAGATTTGTGCAAAAATTGCTATGTATATCTTACTTTAGGCAGTTACCAATTACCAATAATCCCCAAAATGAATCTTCCGAAACAAACGCCGAATTGGTCGATCGCCCTAGTGTTAATTATCGGCGTTTTAGCCGTCTCAACTTCCTCAATCTTAATTCGGCTGGCTAACTTGTCAGCGGGGGCGGGTGGCTTCGGTTTCAGTCTGGTACTCGCGGCCTCTCGCCTGACTTTATCTGCTTTAATTCTGCTTCCGGCTTGGCGGAAAATTCAGTGGAACGCCCTGCAAGCGGGAGCTCGGCGCTATGCTGCTGCTGCGGGTTTGTGTCTCGCCCTGCACTTTGCCCTTTGGATTACCTCACTTTCTTATACTTCGATCGCCGCCTCAACTGCCCTCGTCACCACTAATCCTGTCTGGGTAGCGCTGTTGTCGCGCTTTTGGTTCGGCGAAAAACTCAGCAAAATGTCGATCGCTGGCATTACTATAGCCCTTGCTGGGGGAATGGCGATCGCTCTTGGAAGCGCGGGCGCAGCCAATGCCGGCAGCAGCCAACTGCTGGGCGATTTCCTGGCTCTGGCTGGTTCCTGGGCTGTCAGCTTGTATTTGCTGCTGGGCAGGGAAGCTCAGCGGCGGGGACTGGGAATTGGTGGCTATGTCGCGATCGCCTATACTGTTGCTGCGATCGTCCTGCTGCCTCTCCCCTTCGCCTTCGGCACTACTTATACCAATTACCCCCACATTGTATATTTTTATATTTTGCTAACGGCCGCCTTGCCTCAATTAGTCGGTCACACCATTTTGAACTGGGCTGTAGTGCAGATTTCCCCAACTCTGGTAACTCTTGCGATCTTGTTTGAACCGGTTGGGGCGAGTTGTTTGGGTTATTTGCTGTTTGGGGAAGTGCCGGCCTCGGCGGTACTTGCAGGTGCTGCGGTGCTGCTGTTGGGGGTAGCAACCGCTACCGTAGGAGCAAAAAAAATCACAGTCAACACTTAATATTTAACTTTTTTCAGCATTGCCACTACAGTTGCCGTGAGTCAGAATAAAACAGATTAGGGCTTAAAAACAAAAATAACTCGTCAGTTAAATATCGCTTCCAAGCTATCAAATGTCTGACTAATGACTAATTATACTCGGGTGCCTTTCGGAGAATAAAATTATGCTGCCAGAACAACTACAGCGCATCATCGGGTACTTTCTCGAAGAAGCCACAGAACACATCCAAATCATCGAACAAGGCTTGCAGGGCCTGCAAAACACGGTGCCGGCTTCCCACAGGATGCACCAGCTCATTCGAGCCTCGCACTCGATTAAAGGGGGAGCCGCTATGCTCGGATTTAGCAGCATTCAGCGAATTGCCCATCGGTTGGAGGATTATTTAAAACTGCTCAGAGAATGTCCGATCGCCATTGATAGCAGGCTGCAATCGCTATTAACCCAAGTTTTTGATATTTTAGCAGCCCTCGTGTCCAAGGTTTCTAAGGGTTTTGGGCTCAACAACGAAGACGCAAGCCAAATGATCTCCCTCGCCGAACCGATTTTTGACGAACTCGACGCTTACCTGAGAGTGCTCATTCCCACTCGCCTGAGTGTCAGGGCTAACACCGATGAACACATTCACGTTTTCTCCGGTTACTGCACCTCCCTGGAGGAATTTTCCTCCGCCATTGCTTCGCGCGTCGGTTTGCTGGGAGGCACTATTACCCGCCACGAACAGGAAGGCGAGGGCATACGCCTTTGTATTGACATTTACCTGCCGCCTTATAGCAGGATTGAAAACATCCGCCAAGCTGTCGAACTTTCAGGCGCTACGATCGGGACTGTTCAGACGCACCGCGATTTTTCGCTACTGGCGAGTGGAGATTATCCGGTTTACCAAAGTGCGATCGAACGTCCCGCAATTTGCGCCGGATGCCGCTACTATTACGGCAGAAGCGACGGCGGCTATCGGCTCAACTGCACCATCCATCCCCGCGGTCCAGAAAAAGAAGAAGACTGTCGCGATCGCGAACCGGAATAACTGCTGAAAACTCAGCCCTCGGAAGCACGATTTGCCACCAGAAAAACTTCCTTCTGAAACCACTATTCTCTCTTAAACCTTTCACCTTACCCCCTGCCAAATTCTTTTTGCTCTCTTGGACAACTAAACTCCTAGATAATTAAACTCCTAGATAACTAAATCTTCCTTCTTGGCAAAACCTCCCCTAAAAGCTGATACCGCAACTCCAATTAATTGCATCATGCTCGCCGGATGCGCCACGGCCCAGATATTAATAGCCAGACAAATGATTGCCATAACTAGCAAGATGTATGTCGGAGGCATGACTACCCCGATCGCGAACCAGGTAAAAACGTGAAATATCATTGCTGTAGCCCAAAGGCTGGCCACAACCACAGAGGCCCAAACTTGTATTCGAGGTCGGTTTAGTCCTGTCAAAATCGCTGTCTGCAAAGTAGTCAGCAAGTTTGCCGGAACTAAGAATGCACAGATAGCTATGCAGTAGGTATGAGAAAACTCAGTAACTGTATTGAAGTCGATCATCAGTCTAATTTTCGGGCCTGTTGGATATACTTAAAGAGCTTAACGTGACTTGACTTTCAGATCTTGTCACCCTTACCTTAACTTAATAATTTCGTCATTAGGCCGCTCTGGAGACGCATTTCTCTTCCCCTTTTCCTGTTGGCAAAATTTTACCACAAATATTAAAATTTTGAAAAAAATATTAAACCTACTTGAAGAATGGTAACAATTACTGCGATAATTAACATCTGGGATCGATCGTCGTATAGAAGAGCCAAATCCGTAAAATATTTAGAAGACCAGCGCCGATAGAACAGCAACACAACAGCTTGCTGATACTCTGATGATTGATTGTCAGCAGCAGTCAAGCTAGCGAGCAGTTGTCCGATCGCATAATATTAAGATTATTGAAAAACTAATTTTCTCTCAAATCTAAATCAATAGAATCCTCTCGAAATTTGACAAAGGAAAACACCCAAAATGGATAGACAAAGCACAATCCTGCCCCTCGCAGAAGTTGACTTGACAAACTGCGACAGAGAACCCATTCATCTATCGGGGCACATTCAGCCGCATGGGGTGCTACTTGTTGTACGAGAACCTCAACTAGAAATACTGCAAGCCAGCGAAAATACGCAAGATTTGTTAGGAATCGAGGCGGAAAGTGCGATCGGTCGAAATTTGAGTTTATTCTTCAATCGAGTTCAACTAAAAAAACTCAAGCTTTGTTTGTGTAATGAAAACTTAAAAACCGTTAATCCCATTAAACTCTCTGCCATAAACAAAGGTAAATATTTAGAATTTGACTGCATCCTCCACCGAGTAGAAGAAGTATTGATGGTCGAGTTGGAATTAGCCACAAGCCCAGAAAATCTTTCTGTTTTTAGTTTTTATCATTCAGTGAGAGCCACTATCAGCAAAATTCAAGGCGCCCAAAATCTCAACGAATTATCTCAAATAACTGTAGAACAAGTCAGAAAAATATCTGGTTTTGATAGAGTGATGGTCTATCAATTTGACCACGAAGGCAACGGCGCTGTGATCGCTGAAGACAAAGCAGAAATGCTGAGTCCTTTCTTAGGATTAAACTACCCAAGTTCAGATATCCCCAAACAAGCCAGGCAACTGTATACGTTAAATTGGCTGAGGTTAATCCCAGATATTAATTATCAACCAGTCCCCCTTGTTTCAGGAAACAATCATGTCACCACCCAGCCCACCGACCTCAGTTTCAGCGTGTTGAGAAGCGTTTCTCCCATTCACATAGAATACCTGCAAAATATGGGCGTTGTAGCTTCGATGTCAATCTCATTAATCAAAGATAAAAAACTGTGGGGATTGATTGCTTGTCACAACTATACACCAAAATACCTAAACTATGAATTGCGCGCCGCCTGCGAATTTATCGGGCAAGTAATGTCCTTAGAACTGCAATCCAAAGAAGGAAACGAAGACTACGACTACAAACTACACTTAAAATCCATTCAAACCAAGATTTTTGAAGATATATCCACGTCCGAAAACTTGTCAGAAGTGTTAGTTAAATGTCAGCATAATTTGCTAGAAGCAGTCAACGCCCAGGGAGCCGCAATAGTATTTGGAGAAAATTGCTATCAAGTAGGGCAAACACCTCAAGGAGAAGCGCTCAAATACTTAACTAATTGGGTGCAAGAGCATTTAAAGAAAGAAATATTTTATACAGACTCGCTGACCAAATGCTATCCAGAAGCTGAGGAATTTAAAGACACGGCCAGCGGGTGTTTGGCTATAGCAATATCGCCGACTCAGAAAATATACATTTTGTGGTTTCGCCCGGAAGTAATTAAGACAGTAAATTGGGCGGGCAACCCAAACAAACCAGTTCAAATAGAGGAAGATGGCAGCCATCGACTGTCTCCTCGGAAATCCTTCGAGCTGTGGAAAGAAAATGTAAGGTACAAATCGTTGCCTTGGAAAAAATGCGAAATAGACGCTGCATTGGAACTGAAAACAGCAATGATTAATATAGTGCTACGCCAAGTAGCCAAACTCGAAAAATTAAATAGAGCACTAGAAGAATCAGTCGCCAGAGAACGCGAAAAAACTGCTCATTTAAAAACAGCGATGTCCGAGCTTAAGCGGGCGCAAACTCAATTGGTGCAAAGCGAAAGAATGTCAAGTTTGGGACAGTTGGTGGCGGCGGTAGCTTATGAAGTCACTAACCCGATTAACTTCATCTACGGCAATCTTAGCTATGCCAACGAATACAGTCAAAAAATGATCGATTTATTGCAGCTTTACGACCAGCACTATCCGTCGCCTTCGCCAGAAATTCAAGCACAAATAGAAGCAGTAGAATTAGAGTTCATAGTTGAAGACTTGCCGAAGTTGCTGGGCTCAATGAAAGTAGGAGCTAACCGCATCCGCGAGATAGTTCAGTCGCTGCGAAATTTCTCTAGAATTGACGAAGCAGATATTAAACCAGTTGACATTCACGACGGATTGGACAGCGCTTTGTTGATTTTGAACAACCGACTCAAACCGAAGCCCGATCGCCCAGCAATTCATCTCATCAAAAAATATGGCTCTCTGCCTTTGGTTGAGTGTTACGCAGTTCAGATCAACCAAGTATTTATGAATGTACTGACAAATGCAATTGATGCTCTAGAAGAGGCTTTTGTCAACAACAATTTATCACCGCACGGCGGAGAAGAGCCAGTTAAGTGCGGACAAATTCGGATCGTGACTGAAATTTGTCCGGGAGAAAAAGCCGTAGCAGTTCGGATCGAGGACAACGGTTGGGGCATGACCCAAACAGTTCGGCACAAAATATTTGAGCCGTTTTTTACCACAAAACCGGTGGGGAAAGGTGCGGGGATAGGTTTGGCGATTAGCCACGAAATTGTGGTGGAACAACACGGCGGCAAATTGACTTGCAATTCAGCCCCCGGAGAGGGAACCGAGTTGATTATTGAGATTCCCTTGAACCAAACTCATCCCAAACCAATTGTGAAGTGAAAAAAAAGTCCGCGCCAGCGTTGCTATCCCGTTCGCGCGTGCCTTCGGTTCGGGTAGGGAGTCGCCCAAATTCAAAAATA
>JAICRN010000476.1 GCA_025937335.1 Microcoleus sp. TY_ISSM_2_bin.22 | reverse complement strand
ATTGAATGGTTTGATGTTAGCACGCCAGATTTATTGGAGCGAGTTTGGCAGAGAGTGCAGCAGTTTGTGAATTGATTTTATATCGGAATTATTTTTTTAAACCGCTGATGAACGCTGATGTAATTTACATTGACTTGCGAGTTTTTCAACTAAAGTCAGTCTGATTTGAACGTTAACTTTGATTTAGTAAAATTTCTCTAATTCTTTGCCGAAATAAACGCACCGTCGCACGCTGTCCGATTGTTCTGCTTTGTTCGATGAAACTGGGAATTTCTGCAACGGGTAAAAAAGGAAATGCTAAACTGCGATCGCACATTTCATATTGCCCATCTACCAGTTGATAAACTTGCAGAGATTGCCGCCTATACCTCCAAAGTTCGGGAACGCCAAGAGCAGCATATATGGAATCTTTATTAACTGAAGAATTTGTGTAATCCGACTCTATTGCTAAATCGGGTGGCGGGTCATTTGGCAAATTGATATTTCTACCTCTAACTAAAGATTCATTTTGAATGTAGAAACAACTATCCGGTTCGACAGCGCGAGTTAAATCTTCCCGTTCGAGAGTCAGCGAACCGAGACTTCTAAGTTCTATTTCCAGTTCATCTACAATAGCTTCCACAAAGCTTTCTATCAGTCGTTTGGGTTCTTCGTGTTCTTCCAGTGGCATCCTGATTTCTAAAACTCCTCCCTCGTAAGCAATTCTCCAAGCTCTATCGTCCCCAACATCTGCCAGCAATGCTTTAAAAGTTGACCAACTGACACCTTTTAAAATAACTCGGTTTTCTGGGGTAGTTTGCTGCTCTACGAGAGTTGATGTTGTTGTTACCATTTAACAATTCCTTGGTAGCTTCATCAATTTTTATTATAGAGGGTAATAGGATGTTTTTTCTCGTTCCCAGGCTCTGCCGGGGAATGCCTGAATCCGAGGCTCTGCCTCGCGGAAATTGGGAAGAAGAGCCTCCGGATCTGCGTTTCTAGGCTCTTCCTAGAAACGAGGAGAAATCTGTCAATTAACTGTACAAAGGCTCTTCCTAGAAACGAAGGGCTCGGAGGCTCTGCCTCACGGGAATAAGGAGCAGAGCCTCCAGATCTGCGTTCCTAGGCAGAGCCTAGAAACGAGGGGAATTACATCTCGCGTAGTTAATTAACTGTACAAACTCGCCACATATTCGCCGTAACCGTTATAGGGTAAAGTCGGGCGAGTTTCCCACGACCAACTGTTACCGGGGCCGACTATCCGTTCGCTTGCCTGCGACCATCTGGGGTGCGGTTTGTCGGGTTCGACATTTGCTTCAAAAGCGTATTCGTTGGGGCCGATTGTATTCCAAAATGTGGCGGGCTGTTTTTCGACAAATTCAATTTTGACGATCGACTTTGCGCCCTTAAAACCGTATTTCCAAGGAATCACTTGCCGCAGCGGCGCACCATTTTGCTTAGGTAGCTTTCGGCCGTACAAGCCTGTGGCAAAAAATGCTAAATCGTTGGCCATTTCCTCGACCCGCAGGCCTTCGGTATAAGGCCAAGGATAAAATTGCGACATCAAACCGGGGCCGGGGGTTATTTTGGGGTCGTAAAATGAGGTGAAGCGAACGAATTTAGCCTTCGATTGCGGTTCGACATCAGCCATCAGCAATTTCATGGGAAATCCGACCCAAGGAACTACCATCGCCCACGCTTCTACACAGCGAAATCGATAAACTCGTTCTTCGATGGGAAATTTTTTGTAGAGGTCGTCGATATCATAAGTGCGGGGATTTTTTACTAAACCGCCTACTTCTACTTTCCAGTTTTCTGTTGGCAAAGCTTGAGCGGCTTGCCAAATAGATTTTGTGCCGCCGTATTCGTAAAAATTGTTGTATTTTGTAGCTAAGGCTTCGTCGGTAATCGCTCGATCGACTTTCGCAAAGGCGGGATTCCGGCTCAATCCCGAATATGCTTGGGTTGAGCTTTGCTCCAGAGCAGTTTTTGAGCTAGCATTGCTTTGGCAGCCGGTCAGCGGCAGCAGCGAAGCAGTCACGCCTGCGCCAATTAAATTTGTCATGAAGCGGCGGCGGTTGAGAAAGGCTGTTTCTGGGGTAATTTGGGGTTCGAGAATTTCCCAAGGTTTCGGAACGCGAATTAACGGCATAAGTAATAGTTAAAAGTTAGTAGTTAGTTTGGCGAAAGTTGCCAAAATTTTAATTTGTTAGTCGATTAGAGAATTGCAGTTTTTGATTGACTCCATAGGAGAAAGAATCGCGGATATTTGGTAATGCCTCGCGATTGCTTTGCTGCGATCGCACTGCAAGTATTCGCAATGACAGTATAGCTTAATTCGGTAACAACTGAGATATTTCACCATTCTAAAGAACAGGCTTTCCGGCCCGTTCCGCGAAGAATGATTTTCTTGTGGGGTGGGCAGGAGAGCCCGCCCGTAAGATCGACCTATTAAACCTCGCTCGCAGGAAAGTCAGCAATTATTTACGCGCGATCGACCGCAGCAAGTGTGGCGAAAATCTGGGAAACAATTATCATAAAGCAAAGATTCCAATTATTTAATTTGTCCACAGGAAGCGGCACGCACCGCCCCGCTTTCCTCCCCCACCAGCAAGTGTATGTCGGACGGGGGGTCTCCAGCGGAAAGACAAATGAGTTACTGCACCAATCCCCATTGCCAGAACCCCCAAAATCTCGATCGCGCGACAGTCTGCAAAAGTTGCGAGTCGAACCTCCTGCTAAAAGGTCGCTACCGAGTCTTTCACACCCTCGGTCAAAGTCTCGCTTGCCGCACCTTCTTAGCCGTCGATGAAGACCAACCTTCGCAACCCCGCTGCGTCATTCAACAGTTCTGCGCGCCCGCAGCAGTCGCCGACGGTGGCACACAGCACAACCGGACATTTCGCGGGTCGGCCTCAGTTCTCGGCGAGTTGGGCAAACATCCCCAAATACCCAAACTCCTGGCATCTTTTGAAGTCGAAGGCTGCCAGTATTTAGTGCAAGAATACATCGAAGGCCGCAATTTAGCCGATCGGCTTTCAGAAAAAGGTGTTGTTAAAGAAATTCAAATTTGGTATCTGCTGAGCGAATTGTTGCCAGTCCTGCAATTTGTTCACGAACATCAACTGATTCACGGAGATATCAAACCGTCCAATATTATTCACCGCAAAACTCCCCAAGCATCCCCAGCTTTGGCAGGGAAAGAGGATCTAAATCCCCTGCCCCAGGAAAGTGCTTCGGGGCTAGTTTTAGTCGATTTCGGTTCGGCAATTCCGGCAAACAGCGGGCCGCTGAAAACAGAAACGGTGACAGGTTCTGCCGAATACGCGGCCCCGGAACAAATTAAAGGTCAAGCGATTCCAAGCAGCGACATCTACAGTTTGGGCGTCACTTGCATTCACTTGTTAACGGGAATGTCGCCCTTTGATTTGTTTGACATCAAAGCCGACAGTTGGGCCTGGAGGCATTATTTGAAAGTACCGGTTTCGGCGCGACTCGGCCGCATTCTGGATAAAATGGTGCAGCGAGAACCATCAAAACGCTATCGATCGACCGAGGCAATTCTCACAGACATGAAATACGGCCCGGCACCGGTAGAAGTGATTCTCAGCAAACCCAAGTGGACTTTAGCTATGTGGGGAGCAAGTGCGGTTGCCCTGCTGTCTGTATTGCTGGGTGTTCGCTTGCCATCTCCAGCACCGCAGGCTTTCACTTCTGGCGAACCAGTTTCTAGCATTCCTGAAATTCGGTTCAATCCGCCCCCCATGCAGGATTTCAGCAGTGGTGGCGAGTCCCAGTCCGGCCCTGCAGTGCGCACTCTGGCGGATCGAGACAAAAACCCGGTTTGGGCCGTTGCAGTCACTCCTAACGGCCGCGTGATAGTCAGCGGGAATAACGACGGCACAATTCACCTGCTGCACAAGCGTCGCGGCAAGCTGCTCAAGGTTTTAGCAGGACATTTGGGGCCTGTGTGGTCGGTGGCTGTCAGTCCCGACGGCAGGACGATCGCCAGCGGCAGCGCTGACGGTACGATTAAATTGTGGAATTTCTATTCGGGTAAGTTAATTCGCACCTTGGACGGACACCAAGACGGCGTGTTCTCGGTGGTTTTCAGTCCCGAGGGTCAAGCCCTCGCCAGTGTCGGCAAAGACAAAACTTTGAAGCTGTGGCAAGTGGATGACGGGGCCGAGTTAGAAACTCTCAAAGGGGTTTTTGACGAGGTGCATTCGGTGGCTTTCAGTTCCTATAAAGACACTCTCTTTAGTGGCAACGGCGACGGTACTATCAAGCTGTGGAATTGGAAGACTGGGGAATTCCAAGCAACTCTCACAGGTCATGCCGATGCTGTTTCGGCTCTTACTGTCAACCCTGACGGTAACATTTTGGGCAGCGGCGGTTGGGACAATACGGTGAGGATTTGGGATATCACCACGGAACACGGCCCTCAGCCTTCGGGTGAGGTGACTTTTACCGGTCATGCCGATCGAATTCAGTCTCTAGCTTTCAGTCCTGACGGCCAGACGCTTGCCAGCGCCGATTTGAGCGGGACTATCAAGCTGTGGGCGATGGATGGCGGGGAACCCGGTACGCTAAAAGGTCATTCTACTTGGGTGGAATTGGCTTTTAATCCTCAAGACAAGACTCTGATCAGCGGCAGTTTTGACGACACGATTAAGGTGTGGCGGCTGTCTCCTTGATTTGTTCGATCGCCCTGAGTTAGGCAAGCAGTAATATCGTTTCCGGTTGCATCGGAATGATACCGAGGACACGGCAGTGCCGTGTCCCTACCCCGATTATCGTAGGGACACGGCACTGCCGTGTCCTGACTGTGGGTAATATTAATTCCGAT
>JAICRN010000373.1 GCA_025937335.1 Microcoleus sp. TY_ISSM_2_bin.22 | reverse complement strand
GAAAACCAGCCAGTCAACCTCGCCAAATTGCTACAAAACCGACAAATATCAACAGATTTGCTAAACGCAGTGCAATCTCTATCGCGGCGCTGCTTAATCGAAAAACAGGAAAGTCTTTACACTTTGCCACCTGTACTGAAGCAATATATCAAAGGGTTGTAACTGACATCTTGCACCATTCTCGATAAATCTTTTAGGAACAGGCTTTCCGGCCTGTGAAGCGAGAAAATTCATCTTTTGTGGAACGGGCATCTTGCCCGTTCTTGAGAATGATGCGAGATTGTGGGTTTTAGTAGGCAATTATTGTTGGTGAACCCGCTCCTACAAATTTTTGACATAGAGTAAGATTTCAGTTATACCCAATCCGGCTTAAATACCTCCTTTATTTCTTAGTCTGCGTCGGCAGACTTTGTTTGACAAGAAGCGGTTGAAACCGCCCCATCATAAAGGGTGGTGACTGTGCTATCATAGAATACAAAACTTATTGAGTCGAGTTATATGACCACAATAACTACAGTCACAACAGCCTCAAAACTCGCTGATTACTACATCTGGTTCGCGAATGATGTAGGCTCCTATCTCAGCAACCACAAGCTACAAAAACTATTGTACTACGCCCAAGCATGGTATTTAGCCTTTGAAGATACACCGCTTTTTGATGAAGATTTTGAAGCTTGGGTGCACGGGCCGACTATCCCGGCTTTATTTTATGAATACAAAGAACAATTTGACTGGAAGCCAATTCTGAAAGAAGTCAAAAAACCAGAGTTTCCCGAAGAAGTACAAGAGTTTTTAGACGAGTTATCCGACGAATATTTCTTTTGCGATGCCTATGAGTTAGAATTGATGGTGCGCCGCGAAGACCCTTGGATTAATGCTAGAGGTGATTTGCCAAAAGATGAACCTTCTCATGCTATTATTACCAAGGAATCAATGAGAGATTTTTACAAAAGCCGTGTCATCGAAGAAAATTAAGAAAGCAGATATACGCCGCCAGGAATCTTTATCTAGCATCAATCGTCTCGATGTAAAAATACCGGAAGGAGTTAGTTTTTCTTTCAGGTATTATCAGGATGATAAAAATAAGTTCTCAATTGGTGGTAGAGATGCTAAGTATTTAGCATCTCTATTGAGACGGCTCCGCGATTTGTCACAATTGAACGCTCAAGAAATTATCAATAATCAGAGTAAAAGTCTGCGCTGTCATGGCATAGTTTGGAAAAATACTACTGAACCTAATGGCTTTGGTATTCTCAATGAAGATATCCTAATCAATATCCCCTACCAGTTTTAAATATCTGCTAATGAATACGGCAGGGTGCATGGCTTTTTTAGTGAAAATGTTTTTTATATTGTCTGGCTAGATCCAGACCACAATCTTTACAGTTGAAATTATGATAAATTACCCACGGTCAGGACACGGCGCCGTGCCGTTTCCCTACAATTAATCGGGTAGGGAAACGGCATTGCCGTGTCCTTCTCGCTGGCGGGGTTCCCAGCCATCGCGATCGCCTATTTTGAAGTAGGGCAACGGCATTGCCTTGTCCGACTTGCTATTACGCACTCCGAATCTCAGAAACCGGGTTTTTTAGCGAATCTGTGGCTGCGACGAAATATTATCGCAAAAAAATCGGTTTCTGGGTGGCCGTGCTCAGTCCTAATTTTAAGAAAATTTGGCATAGAGAGCTGAAATAAAATTCACGCTTAAAAAGCCTACTGCTAGTACGAGAAAGATAAAAATCGCGATGCTGAAAATAGACTTTAGCCGATCGGCAATTCCGGGTTTTTCTGAGTTCATCGGTCAATTTTTGCAGTAAATTCTATCCGGGCAATTGAGAAACAGTAAATTATACCAATGGGCGAACAAAAAGGCAACTCCAGACAAGCTCCAAACCCCGATCGCCCTCAGTAGGTCGCATTTTTTTAACTTTTAATCTAAAATCTAAAATCTAAAATCTAAAATCGTCTCAAGCATTGTTCGGTTAGCCCGGGCAGCCCGAAGTCGATCGCCCGAGCCCGATGACCCTAACTCCTGTAAAATAGAGGGCGCGTTGGGGCGAACCTTTTAACAGCCGGAATAGGGCGCGATCGCCGTCAGCTCCCAAATACATAATAATATGTCAGTCATCCTTAGCTTGCTGACAAAGGTAAAAATAGAAGAGTTTCAGGAAATAATCTAAAACATATAACTGAAAAAAGGATAGAAATCGATGCTCCACCCAGTCTCGCAACCTTACCAACAACGAGAAAATACTATGACTCAAAGAGCCGTGCGGAAGCCAAAACCATCTGTTGCAAACCACTTGAGACCAAGTTTTCCTCAAAGGCACTGGTTGGAGCTTGCAGAGTACGCCTCTCTGGCGGCCTCTGGTGTGGGTTCCCTGGCGGTGGCTGTGTCGGGTCAAGCTTTTTACGGGGTAGCTCCCCTAACTTTGGCTTTGTCGCTGAATGTTGCTAACAGGTATCGGTTCGAGCAGCAAGTGCGGGTGCATCAAAATTCGGAAATGGCTCAAGTCCAAAAGTCTGTAAATAAGGTCGAAAAAACGGCCGTGACGGTAATTGTTAAATTGCGCAAGCAGTTGTCAGCAGATATTGCAGCGCTGCGCCAGCAAATGGCTGCACTGCCTAGGGCAGAAGGCTTTGAGGAGTCGATAGACATCCAGCGCCAGTTGCTGAGTTTGGGAGAGTCGGTAGCTTCTTTGCAAGAAATCGTGGCGTCTGCTGTGCTCGATGTCCGCCAGCAGGTGAGCGCACAACTGCAAGATTTATCGGTTGACCAATCGGCGCATCTCCAAGCTGTAGAACAGGCTATAGAGCAACTGCAAAGCGCGACGCAAGGCTTGGTAGAAACTTCTCTCACCCGAGACGACTGGGAAGCAGTAAATACTCGATTTTTGGAAATCCAGAAAGTCATAGCCAATTTGCAAAGCCAACTGCAAGTTCCCGCGCACCAATCGACTCCGGATTTGTCGATAGTCCAAGCTCAAATCCACCGTTTGGAACACGAGCAGCAAGAAGTTGTCAAACCTCACCTCAAGCGCTTAATCTCGGTTGTCAAGGAGTTGCAGCAAAATAGTCAGTAGTTATTAGTCATTAGTCATTAGCGAGCAGTCATTCGTCATCAGTCAGAAGGAAGATTTTTCGACTCAGACATTCTCCGACTCACGCCCGATCGAGTCCAAATTTTTCGACAACTGTGTTAAAAGATTAAAAGCTAATCTGCTTAGTTCACCTGTTTTCAACCTGTTACAAAAAAATCAATGACTGCAACTGTCACTCTAGCTGATAACCCGTTACTAATCGGTCAAGGATTGCCTCCATTTGACGCGATCGAATCAGAGCAGGTAGTCCCCGCTGTTACCCAACTGCTGACCGAACTAGAAGCCTCGCTAGCTACCTTAGAATCGTCTGTAGAGCCGACTTGGAGCGGCTTAGTAGAACCATTGCAGCGGCTCGGAGAGCGTTTAAATTGGAGCTGGAGCATTGTCGGACATTTGATGGGCGTGAAAAATAGCCCGGAACTGCGATCGGCTCACGAAACAGTGCAGCCGGAAGTAGTAAAATTTTGGAGCAAGCTCAGTCAAAGCAAACCGCTTTACGAAGCTTTTAAAGCGCTGCGGGCAAGCGAAAATTGGGACAGCTTAGAGTCAGCTCAAAAGCGAATTGTCGAAGCCGCTCTCCGAGACGCCCAACTCTCCGGCGTCGGTTTAGAAGGCGAACAAAAAGAGCGTTTTAATGCCATTCAATTAGAATTGGCAGAAATTAGTACCCAATTTTCCAATCACGTCCTCGACGCTACCAAAGCATTCAGTATCACCCTCACAAACAAAGACGAAATTGACGGTTTGCCTCCGAGTTTGTTGAGTTTAGCAGCTCAAGCCGCTCGCAGCGCGGGCGAAGAAAATGCGGATGCCGAAAACGGCCCTTGGCGGATTACTTTAGACTTTCCCAGTTACGGCCCTTTCATGCAGCACAGCACCCGCCGCGACTTGCGCGAAAAGTTGTACAAAGCTTTTATCGGCAGAGCAAGTAGCGGAGAATTGAATAACTGGCCGTTGACCGATCGCATTTTAGCTTTGCGCCAGGAAAAAGCTGCTTTGCTCGGGTTTAGCAGTTATGCCGAATTGAGCTTGGCGAGCAAAATGGCTCCCGACGTTGCAGCAGTGGAAGCTTTGTTAGAAGAATTGCGCCAGGCTAGTTATGATGCTGCTGTCAAAGATTTAGAAGAATTGAAAGCTTTTGCTGCGGAAAAAGGCGCGCCGGAAGCTGGGGATTTGAAGCACTGGGATGTAGGTTTTTGGTCGGAACGGCGGCGGGAAGAAAAGTTTGCTTTTAGTGCCGAAGAATTGCGCCCTTACTTTGCTTTGCCGCAGGTGTTAGAGGGGTTATTTGGATTAGTAAAGCGGCTGTTCGGCGTGACAGTAACTGCGGCGGACGGTCAAACTCCTGTGTGGCACAAAGATGTGCGCTATTTCCAAATAGATGATGAAGCAGGAAATACGATCGCCAATTTCTATTTAGACCCCTACAGCCGCCCCGAGGAAAAGCGCGGCGGTGCTTGGATGGACGAGTGCGTGGTGCGCGCTAAATTTGTGGAAGCGTCCAAGACAACCACGCGGTTGCCGGTGGCTTATTTGGTGTGCAACCAAAGTCCTCCGGTTGACGGCAAACCGAGTTTAATGACTTTTGTGGAAGTCGAAACTTTGTTTCACGAATTCGGTCACGGTTTGCAGCATATGCTGACAACGGTAGACTATCCGGGGGCTTCGGGCATCAATAATGTTGAGTGGGATGCGGTGGAATTGCCCAGTCAATTTATGGAAAATTGGTGTTACGATCGCGCTACTTTGTTCGGGATGGCAAAGCATTACGAAACCGGGGAAACTTTGCCGGAACACTACTACCAAAAACTGCTATCAGCGCGCCACTACATGAGCGGCACCGCCATGCTCAGGCAAGTACATTTTAGCAGCGTTGACATCGAATTGCACCACCGCTACCGATCGGGCGGCAGCGAAACTGTGGCCGATGTCCGCAACCGCATCGCTAAAACTACGACTGTTTTGCCTCCTCTGGAAGAAGACGCATTTTTGTGCGCTTTCGGACACATTTTTGCGGGAGGCTACGCGGCGGGGTATTACAGTTACAAATGGGCGGAAGTGCTCAGCGCTGATGCTTTTGCGGCGTTTGAGGAAGCGGGTTTGGAAGATGAAAGTGCGATCGCATCTACAGGCAAGCGCTTCCGAGATACAGTGTTAGGATTGGGCGGCAGTTTGCATCCGATGGAAGTGTTTAAAACTTTCCGGGGACGCGAACCGAGCACTAAAGCTTTGTTGAGACACAGCGGTTTAGTTGCAGCTTAATTAAGTGCGGAATAACTGGGGATTAATGCGGGTGAATTTATCTGCATTAATCCCGATTTTTTGTTGCACAGGATTTACGCATATCATGTATGTGTAGGGTGCGGCGTGCATGAAGTCTTACCGCTATCCAGCAGATCCCAGGCTGATGAATTACACCACAGAGCGTTCGATACCCGTAGGGACACCGCATTACCGTGTTCCTACATTTCATAAACCTAAAATCCGCTATAATTTACGTGTAATAAAACTTTCTGCGTAACTTTTATTGTTATAAAATTGATAGTTAAATCACTACTTTTTTTATTGGTATTAATAGGACTTGCGTTACTCACTACCAACCAATTTTATTAGAGAACATGATGCAAGAAACATCTGTAGTTTGCATCATCATCCCCTATCTTTTTTAGGACTAAGGCAAACTGTCACAAATAGGGGTAATATCAACTCCGGTAGCATCGGAATTAATGTTACTCACAGTCAGGACACGGCGCCGTGCCGTGTCTTCGTTATCATTCCGATGCTACCGGAAACTTAGGGATG
>JAICRN010000200.1 GCA_025937335.1 Microcoleus sp. TY_ISSM_2_bin.22 | reverse complement strand
CGGATTTGGGCGATCGTCCTCGCAAACCAACCTGCACCCCCATCCGGCAAATCATCCCTCGCCACCGAAGTCAGCACCGCATAGCGCAAACCCAACAACTGCACAGCCTCGGCCACCTTTTGCGGTTCCTCCGGGTCTAGCGGCATCGGAGAATGACCTTTATCTACTTGACAAAAAGCACAAGCGCGGGTGCAAGTCGGACCCATCAACAAAAAAGTCGCCGTTTTTTGCGCGTAGCACTCGCCCCGGTTGGGACATCGGCCCTCTTCGCAAATCGTGTGAATTTGTCGCTGTTTAATAATTTTTTGCACTTGCGAAAGTTCGCTAGCTTTGCCAACGGGCCTGCGCAACCACTCCGGCATCGCCTCGATTTCACCCCGCATTTGGGCGGCAACTGCTTTGACTGTAGGAGTTTGAGGAGTTTGGGGCGACATATAATTAAGTGGCGATCGAGTTAATGCCTTCGATCCTATCCGAAATCAAAGTCCGTGAACTTGTAGCAGTCTCACCCTAAACCAGAATCGCGCCCAAGTGCAACAAAACTAAACTCGCCCAGAATTATGGGTAGAATTCTGTTAGGGATATACTGAAGGTTGCAAATCATCACTCATTCATTACTGAAGGAGTCAGTCGTGGCTGGTCAAAAAATCTTGGTAATCGATGACAGTAAAGTCATCCGCGTCCGAGTCCGAGAGATGTTGCCTCAGGGTAACTTTGAAGTTCTAGAAGCAAAAGACGGCGAAGAGGGACTCAAACTGATCCGTCAAGCCCGTCCCAATCTAATTATGTTAGATTTCCTACTGCCGAAAGTCAGCGGTTGGGAAGTGTATCAAAAAGTGCAAGCCCATCCGGAGCTTTCTAAGATACCTTTAGTGATCATGTCGGGCCGCGAAGAAGAGGTGATGGAAAAAATTCCGAAACCCTTCGAGAAGCATTTTTTTGCATTCATCGCCAAACCTTTTGAGAAGAAGCAGCTAACCGAGGCAATCAAATCGGCGATGGTGCTGGCCAAAAAGAAACCGGTGCCGGAAGCCCCAGCCGCCGCCGCTGCACCCACTTCTGGAGCGGGCGCGGCCGAAATTCAGGCGATGACTGTGAAAATGGCGAAAATGCAAGCGGAAATTGATGCACTCAAAAAACAAATGAGTCAAGTAATTACGATCATCAAACAGAAATTGAAATAATTTTGCTGTTTTTTGAAGGCACTTATGTAGAAGGAAACTTCCACACCGTAAAACTTTCTCTTGAGTCTGAATGGCTGCGCTTTTATCCGCATTTTTTTGCCCAATTGTTTGAGCGAGTGCGACCGCCAACAGCCTGCAACTGGTTTCTTAAAATCCCAGTGAGAAAATCAATTAAAAGTGAAAAATCAAACAAGGGAGGAAATTAATTATTAATTTATATTAGGATTTTTAATTCCCGCTCGTTCCACGCTCAACAATCAAATCCTCAGTCTCATTTTTTTGGTTAATGACTAACGACTATTCCGATTTTTTGCCTCAACTGCGTGCCTCAACTGAGCAATTATTGAAAAGATTAGACTGCTTCCATCGAGCGCAGGTATTAGCGATCGGAGATTTGACCTTGGACGAGTTTCTTACCGGACAAGTAGAGCGAATTTCCCGCGAAGCACCTGTGTTGATTTTGCGCTACGAAAATACTCAGCAAGTACCCGGAGGTGGCGCAAATGCTGTCTATAATTTAGCCAAACTGGGAGGCCAAGTAAAAGTTGCTGGTTTGGTGGGAAAAGACGACCAGGGAAAGGCTTTGTGCGGTATTTTTGAGGCGGCGGGAATTGATACGGGTGGGATTTTAATCGATTCGCAGCGTCCAACTGTGACCAAAACTAGAATTTCCGGGCACGCGCGGCAGTCTGTGACTCAGCAAATTGTCCGAGTCGATCGCAAATCGGACGAGTTGCCGGATTTAGATTTGCAGTTGCAACTGGCAGACTACATCCGGCAGCAAATACCGACAGTAGATGCAGTGGTTTGTTCCGACTACGGCGACGGAGTTTTGACTCGTTTGGCGATCGAATCGGCAGTGGTTCCCGGCAAAACAATTGTAGACGCTCAAACAAATTTGCAGCGATATTCTGGAGCAATGTTATTTACTCCGAACTTGCCAGAAGCTGAGCAAGCCGTCGGATATCCTATCAAAAACCCTCAAACTTTAATGCAAGCAGGACGCGATTTGTTGAACTTAACTCAAGCTCAACAAATCCTGATTACTCGCGGCGAAGAAGGGATGACTTTGTTTGAAAGGGCGAACGGCGAAGAAATCAACAATTCACCCCCTCCAACATCCATTTGTGAAAAGGGGGAATTTGCCATTCAAAGTTGGGACATTCCCCCTTTTAACAAGACTGATGTATTCGACGTAACCGGTGCTGGAGATACAGTTGTAGCAGCAATGACTTTAGCTTTGTGCGTCGGTGCATCCGGTTGGGAAGCGGCAGTTTTGGGAAATTTGGCCGCTAGTATTGTCGTGCGTCAATTCGGTACGGCGACAACAACTGTAGAGGAGATGAAAGAAGCTTTGCGATCGCTGATGAATCTGGAATGAGTCGAAAACAGCAACCTTCGGGCGATCGATCGAGATTGAGCTAATCTAGTTTATATATAAATTAGTTTAAAAACTTATGGCTGAGACTTCAGGCTATTACGTTCGCGCTGCGAAACTTGCAGAAGTCGAGACAAAGGGCAGTTTGTTAGTGAATTTGGAAAAACACACGATCGCCCTTTTTTACTCAAACGATCGGGTATACGCGATCGACAACCGCTGTCCCCACATGGGTTTTCCCCTCAACGGCAGCACTTGCAAAGATGGCATAGTCACCTGTCCTTGGCACTACGCCCGCTTTGATGTCGCCAGCGGCGGTACTTTTGACTCTTGGGCCGACGACGTGCGATCGTTCCCAGCGGAAATTCGCGACGGGGAAGTTTGGGTAAATTTAACACAACAGCTTGACCCTTACACCCACCAGCGCCAGAGACTTCAAGATGGGTTAGAACAAGGAATTTCCCTAGTCATCGCCAAGTCAGTGATTGCCTTGCTAGATGGGGGGGCAACTGCCAGCGAACCTTTCCAAATCGGATTAGAATTTGGCACGCGCTACAACAAATCGGGATGGGATACGGGTTTATCGATCCACACCTGCTTGATGAATATCCTGCCTTATCTAGATCCAGAAGACCGACCCCCCGCCCTCTATCAGGGACTTTCGGCAGTGGCCCGCGATAGTGCAGGCGCACCTCCTCACTTTGCCGTTCACCCTTTGCCTAATTCTGAGGTTGATGCAGAGACACTCAAAAGCTGGTTCCGGCAATTTATTGAAATCAGAGACAGTGAAGCGGCGGAACGATGTTTGTTGACAGCAGTACGCGCGCCTCTTGAACGAGAACAAATTGCTGATATGCTGTTTGCCGCCGCTACTGACCACCGCTACATTGATGTCGGTCACAGCCTCGACTTTATTAACAAGGCGTTAGAAGCCCTGGATGCAGTGAATTGGGAAGGGGCAGAAACAGTTTTGGCGAGTTTGGTGGCTGGTTTGGCGAATGCGGCGCGCATGGAAGAGTCGAGTTCTTGGCGCTACCCTGTGGATGCGGTGGCAATTTTAGAGTCAGCAATGGCGCAGTTGCCGGCAGCTTTAGAAATGGGCCGATCGCACCGGGGCAATTGGTTGGGAAGAGAACAGTTAATTCCGATGTTGTTGGGCGAAGATGTATTGGCGATCGTCGATGCACTTTTAACTGCCTTGAAAGAAGGTTGTAGCGAAGCAGAATTAGCTAGTGCAGTCACTTATGCTGCTGCCCTCCGCGTAGCCCGGTTTAATACGAATAACGACCACAGCGACTGGAATTCAGCGCACCATCCCTTTACCTTTGCGAATGCGGTGCATCAAGGATTGCGGCGATCGCCTTCCATAGAGTTGCTGCGGGGAGTTTTCGATGCAGCGATCGCCGTATATCTCAACCGCTTCTTAAATGTACCGCCTGCGCGACTTCCAGAAGCAACAGATTTAGTTGAGAATCCAGAAGAATTGCTCAAACAACTGCCCGACTTGTTGGACAGACAGCAACAGGTGAATCAAGTCGGTAAATTAGTTGCAAAATACTTATATAGCGGCGGCAAATCGGAACGGTTGATGGCAGTTTTAGGAAAACTGATGCTGCGGGAAAATCGGGATTTCCACGTTATTCAGCAGGTAGAAGCGGCATTTCGCCAGTATGCTTTATTAGAGAATGCGGGCGATCGCATTGTGGTATTAGTAGCGGCGGCAAGGTATTTAGCCGCCCATGCCCCGACAGTGCGATCGCAAGCACAAACTTATCAAATGGCCGATCGATTGCACCGGGGCGATCGCTTATTTGAGGAGTCACCGGAAGTATAGCTTCTCGTCATAAGGCACTTCTTAGGTAAATAATTGCCCCGATCATTTCTTGGAAATTATCCCCTTGTCATCAATTTTCAAATCTGTCTTGGGAAAATCGCTTTTTGTCAAACGGTCAATCAACCCGACAGTCCTAAAATTGTTATCAACAGCCGGCACACCTCGCCCGTCAAGTTGAATGGGGATAATCTTACCAGAAACAAAATCCCCTTGCGGAGTCATTTTCACATCCAAAATTAGAGATTTACCCAGTGCTCCTGCGGTGGACAAAGTGCGATAACCCAAAAAATTTCCCAGGGAATAAGCAATCAATTTCCCTTTATAAAGTTCCATCGCTCGGGGAACGTGCGGGCCGTGTCCCAAAATCAAATCTGCTCCCGCATCAATCATCGTCCGCGAAAACAAAACCATATTTCCCCGGTTTTCTCCGTAAAAAAACTCAGTTTTATTTCTCACATTGATAGCTCCCGTTCCTTCAGAGCCAGCATGAACTGATATCACTACAATATCAGCCTTTTCCTTAGCTTTTTTGACAACTTCTGCTCCTGCTTTCAGTTCCAGCAAAGAATTGTGAACGTCGCCGTAGTTGCTGAAACCGATAAATGCAAAATTCACACCCTTGACATTTTTATAAACAATTTGATCTCTTTTGCCAACAGCCTTCATGCCATTGCTGTCGATGTTTTTAATCGTGTCATTAAATCCCTGCTCGTGAAAATCGTAAGAGTGATTGTTGGCAATACTCAAAATATCAAAACCAACATCTTTGAAGATTTTGGCATAACTCGGAGGCGTCCGAAAGGCAATCAGCATTCGTCCGCCGCCTGCTTTGGAACTGTAAGGATAATCGGTCATCGTGCTTTCAAAATTGCCAAACAGAATATCAGCTCCTTTGAGGTACGGTTTTACCGACTCTAATAACATCTCTTTTTTTGCCGGCAGTTTGTTGTAGGGATAATTTGTACCGGGAACCATGTCGCCAACTGCTTTGATACTGACAGTTGCGGGCACAGTGGCAGGTTTTTTGGCAGCCGGCGAGGGCGATTTTGGATCGGGAAGGGGTTTGGCTGCGGCTGCTGGTGCGGGTGTCGATCTCACTTCTTGTACCGCAGGCTTTGACGTTAGAGGGTTATTAGTAGCAGTGGGTGATGATTTGTAAAGTTGAGAAGCCAGAACAATGCCGGATATCGGTACGAGAATTAGACTCAGAACCCCGACTGAGAGCCCAGATTTCTTAGTTTTAGTGCCTGCTAACTCGGGCTGCGGTGATAGCTTTTGCTGCCTTTGGTTTTGAGGTTTTGGAGTTGGGATTTTAGGGGGTTGGGGCGGAGATTTTTTTGGTGTTTGAGGGGGTGCAGTTGTGACATTTTGAGTTTTTTCTAGCTTGGGCAAAGTCACAGGAATTGGAGCAGCGGGTAGACTCGCGGCTGCTGCACTCACGGCTACTGGTTCACTCACGGGTGCGGGAGTCAAGCGTTTTTTAAATTCTACCGTCTGAGTCCAAGCGGGCAATTGCTGGCCGCCCCGCCGCCCGTAAACTGTTACGGAGTAAATGTTATTTGGTTGCAGCCGCTGCAATCCTTTGACGGCGACTCGGAGACAGGCTTCTTCTGCGGGCAATTGTTCTGCTTCCAGCAGCAGGTGCAGGGTGTCATTTTCTAGGCTGGCTTTAGCCGTGACCCCGAAGCTTTCGAGTGCTTGGCCGATCAGAAATGCGATCGCCCTGGCATCGCCTTCTTTTGCTAAATTTAAAATATCTTGTTGGCTCACAAATGCCTCTACTCTCTCACACTAGAAATTTAGCTCGATCTTATATCAAATTTGGCGGCACAGGATTAAATACCGATTGATTTAACTTAAGTAAGTGGGTACAAATAAACAGAACGCTGGCAAAGGGGCGTGCGTGAAAGGCTCTACTGGCTGTCACTATAGCTTCTAACTAAATTCGACCCTGCTTTTACAAGATAGTAAAATTTTTGGCGCTTGCTTGCTGAATACAATATTTCCTAACGGTTATGTTAGTCGATCGCGCAAACACTTCTATCCGGCATAATTGCCCCCCTTGCAATTAACATCGGTCAAATCAGCGCTCTCTTTCTTAGTACCAGGGAAAATCACCAGCCCTGAAATTAATCAGATTGACAGTCTCGCGCCCAGATTAAGACAAAAACGATCGGCTTGCCCGTTCGGAAGCTTGTTAAACTCTCGATCGTCGTGCCGCGCTATCAGTGACAGGACTGACGCATCGGGACCCAGAAACGGGGTTTTTACCGAATCTGCGGTTTACAACCCTTACTTTCGTAAAAAAACCCGGTTTCTAAACAATCGTGCGTCCAAGACTGAGTGAGAAATCGACGGCGAGCAACAATCGCCCGCCCGCACCCCGGAAGTCCCGCCAAGCCGTTTCGCTCGCGGCGCATGCACGGCACGTAGCTGAGGTTGCTGAGGTGAGCAGCAATCAACTTTGTGGATGCGGTTGCTTTACCTGCAGCCACCGATGTACTTCGTTTCAAACTAATTATTTAAAGAAGTTGCACGTCAATGACACAATTGTGCTTATGATATCCGCCTCGCTCTCACCTCAAACCAGGATTTTTTGCGAGTCTGGTGCTATTTGTGAATTAGTTGGGCGCATAGCAGCTAGGATCGAGCTAACTCAAGGTTACACTAAAGCTCGTCATGCGGCGTTGCCTCTCAAAAACCCGATTGAGTCTTATGGCGTACTACCGCTCCACTCTATGTTTGTTCACTTGTCTTGCCTGTCTGGGCGCTGCCTTCAGTCCGAGTGCCGAAGGAAGGCAACAGGCTCTCAATGCCTCCTATCGGGCTGTTTCCCAAGAAATTGCTCAGGCGAACTCTCCCCCGGACGACCGCCAGGACTCGAATTCTCAAAAACCCTCTCCAGCGCCAGATAAAAGCAAATCTCAGCCGTCCAAAACGCCAAAATCCAATTCCAAAATCCCGAAATCAATCTCTAATTTAATCGTCATTTTGTCTCGCCAGCGGGGGTTTTTAATATTGGGTTTTGCAGCAGTTGTCATCACGGCAGCGGCAGTATCTATCATGCTCAAATTAGTTAGCAGCGGCGAGTCACATAATTCTAAACGAAGACGGGTAAGAGCCGATCGCCAAAACCAAAGAAACTCTCGATTCACCAATCCCAATTCTCATACAAACTTGCATAAAACAGGACAGCAAAACGCTTCTTTTGGGAAACAAAAACCACAACCAGCATTGCCCTATCCTGTTGATTTCCCACAGGGGTACAATCTCGACACTAGCGATCGATCTTTATCGGCGAGCCGGGAATCGGGGGAACCAGAATCCGACGATGCAGGAGTCGAGGGCGATCGAATTAATTCCGACACAGTGCCCTTGGAAACTAACAGCAACGGCTACAGTGACACAGGTTTCAACATTCCCGAAACAACTAATCGAGCCGATTCGCTAGCAAGTCGGAAGAAAGATATTTCCCTTCCCGAAACGGATGGCAGACCTAAAGTTGATATTATTGAAGCACTGATTGAAGATTTGCAGCACTTAAATCCGGTAAAGAGACGCAAAGCAATTTGGGAACTCGGCCAGCAGGGAGATTCCAGAGCAGTTGAGCCGTTGCTCGATTTGCTACCGAATTCCGACTCGAAGCAGTACAGTTTAATTTTGGCAAGTCTCTCAGAAATTGGCATTCGCACGCTCAAACCCATGAATAATGCCTGGTCAATTTCGCTGCAAAATGAAAACCCCGAAGTGCGGAAAAATGCGATTCGCGACTTGACGCGGATTTACGAATTGGTGCATCAGATCAGTCACTTGTTGCACCGTGCAACGGACGATCCAGATCCAGAAGTTCAGGAAACTGCTCGCTGGGCAATCAATCAGTTGAACCGCATCCGTCCGCGTTCAGGGAGGGATTGATATATAGCCTTTCTCAGTAACATGAGGTACAGGTTTAGATTTTAGATTTTAGATTTTAGATTTTAGATTGGGGGATTGAGAAATTGTTAATTGATTTGTGAATACCTCACTCACTTGAGAACCGCTATATCTAGCTATTTTCAAGTAATTGGAAATTTGAAATTTGAGAGGAGAGAATTTAGAATTTAGATTATGTTACAATTAGTGACTGCTGACAACTGACTAATGACAACTGACTAATGACTACTAACTCTTTGAAAATATTGTTCCTGTCAACTTCTGTCGGTCAACTCGGTTCGGGTTTGGGCGGCGGAGTCG
>JAICRN010000426.1 GCA_025937335.1 Microcoleus sp. TY_ISSM_2_bin.22 | reverse complement strand
GGGAAAATGTCAACGTCAGATTTTTATTGATGGGCGAAAAGTTAACTGAAATTAAAACTATTACGGCCCAGTTACAGGAACGATCGAACGAAGTAGACTTGAATGAAATCCAAGGTTCTCTGAACCAATTGCAGGATTTGCTCGATCGACCCACAATAGATGCAGGGATGCTGCAAACCGAGATTCAGCATTTGCAGCAGCAAGTTTCCGAATTGCAGCGACAAAATCAAGAAATTGTCAAGCCTTATTTGCAGCGTCTGACTCGCGCCGTGAAGAAACTATCAGCAAATTAGCCTTAGTTATTAGTTTTTCGTAGGGTGCTGCGCGCGTACCTTCCCGGATTCTTTCGTAGGGTGCTGCGCGCGCACCTTACCCATTACCAATTACCCATTACTAAATTTTTGCCAAGCTTGCCAGAAAATATAAATCGATAAGATTGCCAAGAGCGATCGAAAAGCTAAACTAACAATACGATCGGGCAATTTCGGCAAAAATCGCGTGCTCACCTGCGCGCCCAACAAACCGCCGCCGCCCAGAATCAATCCCACAACCCACACAACATTCCCGTGCACCGCGTGTCCCGCGGTCGCCGAAATTGCCGTAATGACGATGACGCCCAAGCTGGTTTGAATTGCGGTTTTAATGCTTTCTCCTAACAGCAAAATTTGCAGGGGAACCATAATCACGCCGCCGCCTACGCCAAACAAACCCGCTAATAAACCGGCCGCACTGCCGGTAGCAATTTTAGCAAAAGTTGGATGGAATAAAATATTTGAATTATGGGGTAATTGGTAAGTTGTACTGAGGGTAATTGTACTGAGCGAAGCCGAAGTAGCCGAAGTATCGGTAATTGCTAATTGAGCATTTTCCCCTTGTCCCGCTTCCGATCCCAGTTCCCCTGGTTCTGCTTCCGCGTTCTGATTAGCTGTCAGGCGCGCGGGCAATTCAATCAAAAAAATATTCAGCCACAGCAACAACCCAAAAGTAAGTAACAGCAAGTAAGGCGGAAATATCCCCGCCAAATAAGCACCGATTTGTGCTGTGATGACGGCGGGAAATCCGATGCCTGCGACTTGACTCAAGCTGAGGTAGCCCATGCGCCAATTCTGGATGCTGCCAGAAATAGCTGTAATGACGATCGACAAACCGCTAGTAGCAACCGCTTGTACCGGGGCGTACTTGAGAGCAACCAACAAAGGTACGATCGCGGTACCGCCACCGATACCCAAAAATCCAGCTAGAATTCCGGCAAAAATTCCGGCCGCACCGAGAAGCAATAATTCAGTGATAGTCATTAGTTATTAGTCAGCAGTTAACAGTTAACAGTTAACAGTCAGCAGTCAACAGTTAACAGTTAACAATCAAATTTTAAGAATCATTAGTCGTGCCGTCGGGCATAATTGCCCGCCTCAAATCTGCATCGCGGAAGTTAGTTCGATTGAGATTAGCGTCAATCAAAACCGCTTCCAACAAAACAGCCCCGCTAAAATTAGACCAGCACAGCTTGGCCCGGTACAAATTAGCACCGCTCAAGTTAGCTTTTGCCAGCGTTGACCAACTCACATTAGCAACTCTCAAATTAGCATTGCTCAGATTAGCTTCGCTCAGATTAGCTCCCACCATCGTTACTTGGCGCAAGTCTGCACCAGTCAGGTTAGCCCCGCTGAGCATCGCCCCGCTGAGAATTGCCTGATTCAGGTTAGCTCTTTCTAAAACCGACTCGCTCAGGATGGCATTTGTCAGATTTACCGCTTTGAGATTTGACCAACTCAAATTTGCCTTCATCAAATTAATGCGAATCATGCTAGCGTCGGTTAAGTTGGCCGCAAACAAATTCGCTTCGGTAAAGTTGGCTTCGGTCAAATTAGCTTCCGTCAAATTAGCCTTGGTCATGTTGACTTCTCTCGCCATTGAGCCGCGCAGGTTTGCTCCCATCAGGTTAGCCCCGCTGAGATTGGCGCGGCTCAAATCAGTACCGATCAGATTTGCTTCGCTGAGGTTGGCTTCCGTCATGTCCACCCCTGCCAATTTCACCTCGCGCAAGTTCGCTCCCGTCAGGTTAGCGCCTTTGAGGTTTGCGTCTTGGAAGTTGGCTCTGGTAAAGTTAGCCTCGCTGAGGTTTACCCCTTTTAAGTCGGCCCCGGCGAGGTTAATTTCTCGAAAATTTCTTTCTCCGGCCGCATATTGCCTCAGAATTCGATCGGCCTCCATGTCATTCGCCTCGCAATTATTTTCAAACGTTAGAGTGATGGGTGTTACCACATCATCCCAGATAACCACGGTATTCACCCTGCACGCTCTAGTATCTGTAGAATCTTTGCACTGCTTTGGTGGCACTGCTGTGTCGATCCCTCCGAAAAGGTCTGACAAATATCAACGCTTCTGAGAAAATTAAATAGGACTTACGCACGATTGTTTAGAAACCCGGTTTTTTTTACCAGAAGACGGGTTGTAGACCGCAGATTCGGTAAAAAACCCAGTTTCTCGGTTCCGATACGTCCAGGACTGTTAAAAATAGCGTAAAACTCTCGGCACTGGGCAGTCAACAGCCAGCAGCCTAGACAGGACTAAGGCAAAGTGTCACAATGAGTAAGGTGTTCTACTATCCGAAACCCTTGATAATCGGTTCATAATCGAAGAGTAGATCGCCCTAAAAGTCGGTTGTCGTGTGCCAGTTCGCCTTAGTCCTCAAAGAAAAACAGCGACAGACAACAGACAACTGAACAACAGACAACAGAGAAAGGAAATTTTACAATGCCTGAAAATTTGAGAAGCCAAGCTGTGACTGGGGGCGTGCAGCGCGCGCCCAACCGGGCAATGCTGCGGGCAGTCGGTTTTGGCGAGGGCGATTTCACTAAGCCGATTGTGGGGATTGCCAACGGGTACAGCACGATTACGCCCTGCAATATGGGATTGAACGACCTCGCTTTGCGGGCTATTGCGGGTGCAAGGGAAGCCGGCGCGATGCCGCAGATGTTCGGCACGATTACTATCAGCGACGGGATCTCGATGGGAACTGAAGGGATGAAATATTCTCTGGTGTCGAGAGATGTGATTGCTGATTCCATCGAAACTGTTTGCAACGGCCAAAGTATGGACGGGTTGCTGGCTGTCGGCGGTTGCGATAAAAATATGCCGGGGGCGATGATTGCGATCGCCCGCATGAACATTCCTGCTATTTTTGTTTACGGCGGCACGATCAAACCAGGACACCACAACGGACGCGATTTAACCGTTGTCAGCGCTTTTGAAGCAGTCGGTCAATTCAGCGCGGGCAAAATTGACGAAACAGAACTCAATGCAGTGGAACAAAAAGCTTGTCCGGGTGCGGGTTCTTGCGGCGGAATGTTCACAGCAAATACGATGTCGAGCGCTTTTGAAGTGATGGGCATGAGTTTGCCTTATTCTTCGACAATGGCTGCTGAGGATGCCGAAAAAGCTGACAGCGCTGCCGAATCTGCAAAAGTTGTTGTGGAAGCTGTCCGCAAACAGTTGTTACCGAGCCAGATTTTGACGCGCAAGGCCTTTGAAAACGCGATCGCGGTAATCATGGCAATCGGCGGTTCAACCAACGCTGTGCTGCATTTATTGGCCATTTCAAATGCGATCGGCGTTGAGTTGTCCCTCGACGATTTTGAAACTATTCGAGCAAAAGTACCGGTGCTGTGCGACCTCAAACCCAGCGGCAAATACGTAGCAACCGATTTGCACAAAGCCGGCGGCATTCCTCAAGTAATGAAAATGCTGCTAGAACACGGTTTGCTGCACCCAGACGCGCTGACAATTACCGGTCAAACAGTTGCGGAAGTGTTGGCAGATATTCCAGCCGAACCCCGCACCGACCAAGATGTCATCCGCCCTTGGAACAACCCGCTTTACGCCCAAGGACATTTAGCAATTCTGAGAGGAAATCTGGCAACAGAAGGAGCCGTTGCTAAAATTACTGGCGTTAAAAAACCGCAAATTACCGGCCCGGCCCGCGTATTTGAATCTGAAGAAAATTGTTTGGAGGCAATTTTAGCGGGCAAAATTCAAGCCGGAGATGTGATTATCATCCGCTACGAAGGACCCAAAGGCGGGCCGGGAATGCGCGAAATGTTAGCACCAACTTCGGCAATTATTGGCGCAGGTTTGGGGGATTCTGTAGGGTTAATTACTGACGGTCGCTTCTCTGGCGGAACTTACGGCATGGTTGTCGGTCACGTTGCACCCGAGGCGCAAGTTGGCGGGACAATTGCTCTGGTAAAAGAGGGCGATTCGATTACAATTGATGCTAACAATCGCTTGTTGCAGCTTAATATTTCTGATGCAGAATTGGAGCAGCGGCGAGCTCTTTGGCAGCCTCCTAAACCTCGGTATACTAAAGGCGTTTTGGCTAAATATGCTAAGTTGGTTTCTTCTAGCAGTGTTGGTGCTGTGACTGATTTGGGTTTGGGTTAAAGTAGGAATTTTTGTAACCGCAGATAGAGGCAGATAAACGCTTCGGAACGCAGATAAAATCCTATCTGCTTTCATCTGTGTCCATCCGCTGATATCAGCGGTTACAAAAATCCCAAATTAACTGCGCTGATTCAAAAAGCGGCTAGCCATAGACATTGCGTCAGTAATATCTACGTCGCCGTCTCCATCTCCATCTAAAAATGTATTCAAAACGGGATTTCCGCCCTGGGCTGGATTTTGGGCGTTGCTGCCGGTTTTTAGCAAATTCAGCACCAACGGCACCAAAACAGGTATCATCGCCTGCACGGTGGCGTTATTCAAACCGGTTCTGTGGGCGATATCGTTCACTATCTGCGTCAGTTGGCCGGCTCCGAACAAACTCTGTACTGCTTGCGGATTGGGATTTGTGCCGCTAAATTGGTTGACAAGTTGTTGAGCTTGTGCGTCTCCTGACTGCGATCGCACGTCTTGCAATGCCGATCGCACGTATCCGCCCAAAACTGACATCGCCAACTGAGTCGTGCCCGCATCGACGCCCTGGTTGCCGCTCAACTGCTCTACCGCACCGAGAATGTTGCCCAACTGATTGGGGTTTGCTTGTTGGTTGGGATTGTCGATCGCGCTCAAAATTTGGTCAAATAGTCCCATAATTTTCGCTCCGTACAGTGATTGCTCAACTTTAAATTATAGCAACTCCTGTTTTTCAAGATTACTGAAAATACTTTTGATTTGGGTATTATCACTCATTGAATCGGGTAGGGACAGCCAGTCAATGGATTTTAGATTTTAGATT
>JAICRN010000330.1 GCA_025937335.1 Microcoleus sp. TY_ISSM_2_bin.22 | reverse complement strand
TATTAGCGCAGCAGCGGTGTATCTGCGGTGCGGAATTAGTGGAGGGTTCTGAATCTCGCCAACAGGTTAGCGGTTGGATTGATAAAGCGGGAATTGGGGATGTGGAAGAAACAACTATTCGGATTAGCGATCGGGTAAATGAAATTGACAGGCAAGTGGCTGATTTTTGGGAGGAAATTGACCGACAGCAAGGCAATATCAGCCGCGATAGAACCGAACTTTCTCGGGTGGAAACGCAGTTAGACGATATTCACAACAAGCTGCGAAATTTTCCTGACGGCGATGTCAGCCGCTTGCAAAAGCGCTTGGATGAAATTGAGGCAAAAATTGGCGATTTGCACCGGGAAACAGGCTCTAACCAGCAGCAGATTGAGAGTTTGAATGCACAGGTTGCGGTTTTGGACAAGCAAATCGACAAGCAGCAACTAAACGAGCAAAGGCAAGTATTAGCCCAGCGCCGGATTGCTGCGACTCAGGATGCGATCGATCGCCTAACTGAAGTGCGATCGCGCTTAGAAAAACAGTTTTGTTCTCAGTTGGAAAAGCGGGTGCAAGATATTTTCAGTCAGATTTCTTTTACTCCTTACATCCCCAAGTTGAGCGATAAATACGAACTAACGCTAGTAGAAAATACGTCGGGACAAGAATCTTTGGTTGCCGCTTCTACAGGAGAAAATCAAATTCTCAGTTTGTCGTTTATCGGGGGGATTATTGAGGGAGTGCGGGAGTGGAGTCAAAAAAATACTTTGATGGGCCCGGATAGCAGTACGTTTCCAATTGTGATGGATTCTCCCTTTGGGAGTTTGGACGAGATTTATCGCAAGCAAATCGCGAATAAGCTGCCGAAGTTGGCGAATCAATTGGTAGTTTTGGTGACAAAAACTCAGTGGCGCGGAGAAGTTGCTCAAGAGATGGAAAGTTCCATAGGTCGGGAATACGTGCTGGTGTACAATTCTCCGAAAGCTGATTGTGAAGAAGATGCGATCGAACTTGGCGGGACGCGCTATCCTTTAGTTAGGCGCAGTCCAAATGAATTTGAATATACGGAAATTGTAGAGGTGGATTATGGCTTCTAATTCGGCAATTACGCAGGTTTTGGAAACGGATATTTGGGTGAAGGCGACGTGGGAAGAGTTTCTAACTTTTGCTGAGGATTCAGCATGGGAAAAGGGCAAGTTTTATTACTATCAAGAACACATGAGGGTAGAAATGTCACCAGTAGGGCCATTGCACGGGCGTCAAAATTCAATTATGGCCTGTGTAGTTATTCTGTTTGCAACATTGAGAAATCTCCGAGTAGTTCAGTTTACTAACACCAGTTTTCGCAAAGCAGGTATCGGCGAGTTTCAACCTGATTTAGCTTACTACATTGGTTCAGATTTAAGAGTGCCTCCTGATGATAGCAATTCTGCTGTTGATTTAAATCAATACGATCCGCCTAATTTGATAGTGGAAATTGGGGCATCTTCTTTTAACGATGATTTAGGCGGCAAGCGGTTGCTTTACGAAGACGCAGGAATAAGTGAATATTGGGTTGAACGTGCAAACACGCGGGAGGTTTTTGCGTTTGCGATTAATGGCGGAGGTAGCGGGAGAATTCAAGAGTCGCGGGTTTTACCGGGGCTGGAAATCCGGTTAGTTGAGGAAGCTTTGAATCGGAGTCAAACCCAAGATGATGGAGAAATTAATCGCTGGTTGATTCAAATTTTTAGTCAAGGTTGAAGGGAGTTTGACGTGGAATTTGAATATACGGAAATAGTAGAGGTAGATTATGGCTTATAATTCGGCAATTACGCAGGTTTTGGAAACGGATATTTGGCTGAAGGCGACGTGGGAAGAGTTTCTGCATTTTGCTGAGGATTCAGCATGGGAGAAGGGTAAGTTTTATTACTATCAAGAACACATGAGGGTAGAAATGTCACCAGTAGGGCCATTGCACAGTCGTCATAATTCAGTAGTTTCGAGAGTTGTCAATTTTTATACTGCTTTGAGAAATATCCGAATAGTTGAGTTAATTAATGCCAGTTTTCGCAAAACAGGTATTCGGGAATTTCAACCTGATTTGTCTTATTATATAGGTGCAGATTTTGAATTACCTCCTCGCACGAATACGCCCATTAATTTGGATGGGTTTGCACCTCCAGCTTTAGTGGTGGAAATAGGAGCATCTTCTAGTGCTGATGATTTGGGAGTAAAGCGTTTAATTTACGAACATTCTGAAGTCCAAGAATATTGGGCAGCTAATGCAAATACAAATGCAGTATTTGCCTTTGCTATTACTGCTGGAGGGAGTCGAACAATTCAAAATTCACTGGTTTTACCGGGCTTAGAAATAGCGTTAATTGAGGAAGCTTTGAATCGGAGTCAAACGCAAGATGATGGGGAAATTAATCGCTGGTTGATTCAAACTTTTAGTCAAGGTTGAAGGGAGTTTGACGTGGAAAAAGAGTATCATAAGTTGGTGCGCGATCGCATTCCGGAAATTATTCGCCAAAGCGGGAATGAATGCGAGTTTGTAATTTTGTCGGAGGCAGAATACCGTCAAGCATTGCTGCAGAAATTGGTTGAAGAAGCGGGGGAAGCGGCGGAGGCCCACGACGAAGATTTGGTGGCGGAATTGGCGGATTTGTATGAGGTAATAGATGCGGTGATGGCGAGTTTTGGCATTTCGGGCGATCGACTTTTGGCCGAACAAATGAAGCGGCGCGAAGCAAGAGGAGGTTTTGCACAAAAAATTATGTTGTTGCGAACATTCTAAAAATTATCTGCGTTTATCTGTGTTTATCTGCCTCTAATCTGCGGTTACTCTATCAATCAAATTACTCAGTTAAAAATTACATATTAATCCCAATGGCTGCTAACAAAATTAGAATTGCTAAAGATAAAGCGGAGTTAGTCAAATCATTAACTTTATCGGATAACAACTCCGCGCCATTTCAGACTTACGCCGATGTCATCGCTTTCGCCGCATCCTTGGGAAAGCAGCGAAAAAAACGATCGCCTTTAGGGGAAATTTCTAAACGAGAACCGGGGGCGATAGATGTTGATATTTTTGTATCTAGGGGTTACGACATGGCGATTAAATTAATTGCGATCGCCGAAACCAAAAATCCTCAAATTCTCTCCCATCTCGACGAAAAATTGGAAGCAGAACGCTTGCAAATTTTTGAAGAATATGCTAATGGGGGACTGGAAATTTTGCGAGAAGAGTTGCGGGGGGCGGCGGATTATACCGATCGCCTTTTGTTGGTTTTGATTTCTGAAAGAGACAACCAGCATCGGTCAAATGAAGAATTCGATTTAAGCAAGTTTTTATTTTAATAGATTCCCAATGAAACACATCCCAAAAGATATAATCAACAGATGCTTAAAGCAAGCTGCAAAAATTATCGCTTACAGTTACTCAGCATTTATTATTTGCTATTTCCTTCTCAAACTAATCTTTTGGGATAGAATAGGAATTCTTGCCTTAATTAGCACTTTTATTCCCTTAATTTTATTCCCTACTTTCCTACTTCCCATCATCGGATTGTTAATTATCAAAAAAAGATGGTTCACTATTATTTCGGCGATCGCCTGCATTATCCTAATAAGTTGGCTGCACGTCAAATACTTTAGCCCAAAACCAATAAACATCACAAATTCGCAGCCCAGCATCAAAGTTTTATCTCATAACCTCAGTTGGTATAAAACTCAGTCACCAACTTTAGTTAAACTGATTCAGCAGCAACAACCAGATATTATATTTTTACAAGAAATAGTTCGGAAACATAGCGAAAGAGCTTTCACCTGGTTGAAAGCAGACTACCCCTATCAAATTGGAACTCACCCTGTAGGAATTCTCAGTAAATATCCAATTGTATCGAGCGAAATACTGCACTTAGCCGGCCATCGAGAAACGCAGCAGCGGGCAATTATTAAATTTAACGAACAAGAAGTAGTGATTTATAATATGCAAGCTACCGGGCCGTGGTTGAAGATATCTAAAAAATTGGGTTTTATCAAAATTCCAGTTTACAAATATGACAAACGATCGCCGGAGATTCAAGATTTAGTGCAGCGAGTTGAGCGAGAAACTCTGCCAGTAATTGTCGCGGGCGATTTTAATATGACAGACGAAACTCAAGACTATGACAGGGTGCAGAAAGTCATGCAAGATGCTTTCCGAAAATCGGGATGGGGGTTTGGTTTTACCTGGCCTCACGGTTGGGAACTTAAATTCTTGGTAAAAAGGTCGAATTGGAGATTAAATTATCCGCTTTTCCGGATTGATTATATTTGGTATTCAAAGCATTGGGGTGCTAAATCGAGTTCGGTTTTGGAGGCAACAGAGTCCGATCATTTGCCTGTAGGAGCCGAACTTATTTTGTTAAATGAAGCCAGATTGTGAGAAGTTTTTTAGTGAATACCAGTCTGCGATTGCGAGTTCCGAAACTCTAGAAAATTCGCTGACATTGTGGGTGACGAGAGTCGCTTGGAGGGCTAAGGCTGTCCCTGCAATCAAAACATCGATCGGGCCGATGGGAGTACCTTGTTGCTCCAACTGGGCGCGAATTGTAGCAGCCGCAAGAGCAGCATCGCGATCGAAAGGAATAACGTTAACTCTGCTCAAAAATTGCTGAAGTTGTTGGGTGCGTTTTGCTGGCGAATTGGATTTAGCAATGTCGACTTGCAACTCAAAAAGGACGATCGTAGAAACGACTTTTCCTGGGGAGAAACATTAGCAAGGTTTTGAGCAACTTGTCCTTGACCTTTGAAATAGTAGATCAAGGTGTTGGTATCCAAAACGTACATTTACAGACTCTCCCGCAGGATGTCTTGTCCGGATTCAGCACGAATATCTTCCAGGGATGGAAAATCTTTTTCCCAAGTTCCAGCAAGGGAAAAAACAAGTTCAGTCCAAGGAATCAGAGAGTCTACGGTGTCTGTTGGTTGGTTGGCGCTCAGGTGCTTGGCAAAAACGAATTCAGCGAAAGTGAGAATTTCGCTGGCTTGGTCTTTGGGAAGGGTTTTGACGATTGCGTAAATCTGTTCAGCGATGGTCATAATCTGGTTCTAGGTAAGGTGCGGATTCAATTATACAAAACCAATTTTCTTCCTGCTTTATCAGCCTTCGTCGCTGTGGACTTTGCCCAAGAAAAACTTAGCTCAGCATTGGCGGCAATCCTACCTCTTGCGGCTGCACAAATCGGCCGTTAAAACTAATAGCTTTATCCTCAAAAGTCCTCGCTTCCGCTACCGCTTGCCGCAAATGAGCTCGCTCCATATCGTCCTGAATTCCACCCACCAAATATACAATTAACTTCGTTGCTAAATCCTTTCCAGAAACTAGCATTCGCTTTTTGTTCGGATCGTACAAAATCCCGTACCAGGCAGACTCAGGATTATCCATGTGGCTAAATCCTTCATCCACATCGAATCTGCGGAGTTTGTCGAAAATAGATTTCAGGGAAAGTTTCTTTCTAAATACTAGAATTCCCAAAGCATTAGCTAAAGCAATTTGACCGACTGGACGGAACAAAATATTTCCCTCGCCCCCTGGCTTTTCAAAACTAAATCGGCGCAATTCAGCCGTTTCTTCGCCGCTTTCAATTCTTTGATAGCTGGGTAAAGTTGCTAAATGATCGAACAATTTTTTAAACTCTTCAATTCCCTCTTTGAGTTCTTCATCTTCGGGACGCATGGGGATTAAACCTTTTCGTTCCGGCTTCCAATGGGGGAATTTGTATTCTAAATACCGTTCGGACATATCTTGCAGCGCTTGCAATGTGGTTAAGACAGTTGATTTTGCTGCGACTGTGGCGCTGTCCCAATTGACGCGGGGGTTTCTGTCATCTTGTTCTTTTAATAAGGGATGGGTGACGGCAATTTTGCGGGCGCATATCGCAAATCCGTTGTCCTCGTTCAATAATGCTAGCTGGCCCTGACTCAGCGTTACGGCCATTAGGTTAACGTGCACAAAGATCGATCGCACGCGCCGTTGTGCTTGCTGTCGCGTTTCCCCCGCTACCGCCGCCGGGATAAACTCAATCCCGATTTTTTCGTGAGCTAATTTATACACTGTTTCGGGGTCGATTTGATACTCTTCTGCTAAATCTTCGAGAGTAATTGCAGCGCCGACAGGTTTTTTATTTTTGTTGTATCTTTGCAGGATTCCGGTTTTAATTAAACTCATTAAACCTTGAACTCCCATCAGCCGATGCTGGCCGTCTAAGGCAAAAATTGAGACTTTTTGAGAGACATCCAAAAGCCCTAAGTTCTGATTTTTATCAAAGGATGTAAATTCAGCAGCCGATTTGGTTGCTACGCCATTTTTATCCCATTCCTCGGCTAGAGGATTATCTACCCAGGGGGGACTGACGACTACTAAAACTGCGGGGAATTTGTGCGATTTTCGGGCTGCTAAGTATTGAGTGAGGGCTGCTTGGCGCGACCAATCTAAGGGACGCTGGATAATTTCGTCAATGGTTTCGTCGTCGCGGACGATGTTGTTGGTTTGGAGGTCAAATTTTTGGCGGAAAAGCGGCATCTGGGAGGCGAAACGGACGCGAGAGTCTAACCATTCTAGGGTGACTGAACCGATGTATGCTTCG
>JAICRN010000522.1 GCA_025937335.1 Microcoleus sp. TY_ISSM_2_bin.22 | reverse complement strand
TTTTGCGATATCTCGAATTTCTTTAATTCCCCACTGAAACTTGGCTGAACAATGTTTGATTGCGTCGTGGTGCTTCTGATTTTTTACCATAAAAGGCGACATCGAATCAAAAGCCAAGTAACAGCCGGGAAAGTTTTCGACTAACAAAGCAAACACCTGCTTTACCTGTGCTTCAGTAAAATACATCAACACTCCTTCTGCCACAAACATTATCGGGCTAGAACACACTGTTTTTACTGCATCAACCCACCTATAATCTAGTACGGAAGACTCAATAAATTTGCGTTTTTCTGTCTCTTGAAAGTATTTTGTTCGGACTTCTCTTGAGTCAGGCATATCCAAATCAAACCACCGCACTTGACCGTTATCAACTTTTTCTAAGCGAGTGTTTAATCCGCTGCCGTTCTCGACAATAGTACCGCTGGGGTTTTCTTGAAGAAAAGATTTGACCCAGCCATCAAGCATTAGTCCGCGCAGGCACTCACCAATTTGAGTAACTTTGGCTTTCTCAATTTTAGAGAAACCATAGTCAATTTGTGCGAGGATTTCTAGAGATTTTGTATATTTTAAAATCGGCTCGGTTTTGGGAGCTTCGACTGCCCTTGCCCAGAAGGTAATTAACAGGGTTTCTTGGACTGTTCCTAGTTCAACTTGGGTTTTATAATCATTTCAAATAGGTATGAGACTATTTAAAAATGAGGTAAAATGAATAAAAATAGTGAAGTCGCTAGGAAAATGTCTTAGAGTATTGATTTTGGAAAAAGAGTAGTGGATTATGTAGAAAGTGGCGGTCGTATCGCTCAAGCGGTCGGACTTTTTCAGTTAGTTGTGGCAACGATATATAGGTGGCTGGGTCGGACCGACCTGCTTAGCGACAAAGATAAAAAGACTTAATAGAAAACTAGATTGGCAAGCCTTAGAAAAGGATGTAAAAGAGAATTTCGATGCCAGATAAATCGACAGAACCAAGAAGTTTGGGTAAGACCAAGTGCTATATCTTATGCTCTTAAAGAAATGAAGATTACTCGAAAAAAAAAGAACTTCGTTACCAGGAGAGAAATCGAGAACCAAGAATGAAATACTACAGATATCTCTGATAATTGATTAAAGTATCGGGAAGTCAAAGTCTGGTTTTTATTGATGAGTCAGGGTTTGAAGAGTTTCAAGATTGTGCATTAGGCGGGTATTAAAAAGGCAAAAAAATCTGGGTGAAATGTCTGGAAACGGGGGAAAAGAGAAAATCTAGTAGCAGTTCGACTGAAAGGAAAAAAAAACTTAATTGCCCCAATGATTTTTACTGGCAGCCTCAATGCAGAAGGTTTTGAAGGGTGGTTATCTTTATATTTATTACCCTCTCTGACCCAGCCATCTATATTAATCATGGATCGTGCACCTATTCATCGAAATACAGCCTTTCGAGAACTGGTAGAGGAAACGGAGCATCAAGTTCTTTTTCTCCCAAAATATTCTCCCGACCTGAACGATATTGAACACGATTTTAGTGCCTTAAAGCGAGCCAGAATGTATGCTCCTCCTGGCACATCTTTAGATGAACTCATCTGTGCCTACTGCGCTCAATAGTGTCTCTTTTTTATTTGAAGTGACTATATTTTAACATAGTTAAGTTTTTTTGCGCCGACCTACTTATTAGCTTGCTTTTCTGATTAGATAAAATTATAACCATAAGTTCAGGAGAGCCGATGGGAATTTATTTTAGATGCTATATCTGTAGCAACACTTTAGGAAATTGGTATGAGTACCTCACCATAATAAAATAGTTTTTGTCAAGGTGTTGATGCAGAAATATCAATTTTTTACAAAAATTAACATTAGCTTTTATATTCCCGGTACGATCGCCCTCAATTGGGCAAAAACAATCTCCATCGTCAGGTGAGAGAGCAATTGCAGCAGCATAATTAAGAACGAGGAACTAAAGAACGAATGTACAAAGACACCGCTCCAACCAAGTAAAAAGCATTCACCAAAACCAACAATCCTTTACCAACATAAGAATTAACAAAACCAAAAACGCGGTAAGTTGACAGCAGCACTAACAACATTTCCACCACAGAAACAATTGACCCGTAGTGCTTCCTATCCCAATAAGAAAACGGACTGATAAAACGGTAATTGCTGAACGGAAAAAAGTGCCTGTGAGCATCGTCATTGTGGACAGGCAAATCTCCCAGAGAGTGTAGTATGATGCTGATAGACAGAATTTGCACGCTTTGCCAGCCAAAATAATAAGCAATTAGCAAACCAATAACCGCAAGGGGAATTGAATGAAACAGAGCCACAATATTTTGTACAAAAGGCTCATAATATGCTTTTGACCAAATTGTAGCTGCGGGCAAGCGAGCAATATATTTCGCCCAAAAGTAAAATAAAAATATCGGAATATCCGGCAAAATTCCGCCGATCGCAATAATGAGATTAGCTTGCGGCAGTTGCGGTTTGCCGAGAATTGCCAGATTGATAATAGCGTGGCTGGGAGTCTTCATAAGTAGGGTATAAGTAGGGTGCGTCAACTAGGATTATCTTATTCATAATTAATCAGATGTGGGCTGACGCACCCTACGTGTGAGATAATGGGCTCCGGCTACAAGTAAGGTTGCACTCGATCGATCAACTGCGCCGCTTGTATCACTCCCTCAATGCGATCGACCTCAGCGCCATTTTTGAACAGCACCAAAGTGGGCAAAGCATAAATGTGATGCTGCGACGCCAACTGTTCGTACTTATCGGTGTCAATTTTGACAACCATCAGCTTGTCTTTCATCTGACCGCTCACTTGCTCTAAAATCGGTGCCATCATCTGACAAGGCCCGCACCAAGTAGCGTAAAAATCTACCAACACAGGCAAGTCAGAGCCCGATAGTAACTCCTCAAAACTGCTGAACTGTTTTTGAACTGCCATAAGACAAAATAATTTTTTGGGTTCTGGCTCGATTTTAGTGCAAAATTCTCTGGTAGATTGCGAGGATAAAATTATGGAATTATTACCAGAGGCTTTTCAGAGATTGCGGGGTCAAGTTGCTGTCGTGACCGGTGCGTCGCGGGGAATCGGCCGCGCCGTTGCTTTAACATTAGCCGCAGAGGGCGCTAAAGTCGCCGTCAACTATGCGAGTTCGAGTGCTGCTGCTGATGAGGTGGTAGCAGAAATAGTCGCTGCTGGAGGAGAAGCTGTCGCACTTGCAGCAGATGTCTCGAAAACTGAGCAAGTAGATTTACTCACCACTAATGTCATGGAAAAATGGGGACGGATTGACATTTTGGTGAACAATGCAGGCATTACTCGCGATACTTTGCTATTGCGGATGAAGTTGGAAGATTGGCAAGCGGTAATTGATTTGAATTTAACTGGCGTGTTTTTGTGTGCGAAAGCTGCGAGTAAAATCATGCTGAAACAGCGAAGCGGCCGAATTATTAATATTGCTTCGGTTGCTGGGCAAATGGGCAATCCCGGACAAGCTAATTACAGTGCGGCGAAGGCTGGGGTAATTGGGTTCACTAAAACTGTGGCGAAGGAGTTGGCGAGTCGCGGGATTACTGTGAATGCAGTTGCACCGGGTTTTATCACTACAGATATGACTAAGGATGTCAAGTCTGATGAAATTTTGAAGTATATTCCGCTGGGGAGATACGGGGAAGTTGAGGAAGTTGCGGGGATGGTGAAGTTTTTGGCGGCAGATGCGGCGGCGGCTTACATAACGGGGCAGGTTTTTAATGTGGATGGGGGGATGGTGATGGCTTAGATTTGGGGATTTTTTTAACCGCAGATATCGCACAGGCAAGATGCCTGTGCCACGATGAACGCGGATATTTGCGGTTAATAATTACTTTAAGGCTGCACACAATTGAGTGAGGACTTTTTGGTATTTTGCAATGCGTTGAAAATCTGCCTCTGTCGGATTGGCGATGCGACGAAGATCGAGGTTATGAGCAACATCAGCGATCTTGACTCGCAGTGCGATCGGGTTGGCAATCACACGCTCTAAATAAGCTGCATAAGCTTCTCCTTCTATTTTGGTAATAGCCGCGATCGCCGAGACTATAACTTCAGGAAAACCTTCGCTTCTAAGTTGCTCGATTGTAAGTTCAGAATCTTCGACCGCATCGTGTAGAACCGCTACGATTTTCTGCTCTAAAGAATTTACATTTTCCATCACAAATAGCGGATGGTCGAGATAGGGATTGCCGGCCTTATCAACCTGCCCCTCATGAGCTTTGGCGGCGATCGCGATCGCCCGCTGTAGTAATAATTCGTAATCTGAGTTCGTATTTGACAACATAGTAAAGAAGTTCTCTATTATAGTTTCATCTCCCTCCCGGGGAAAAGCTAAGCAGTCGGACATACATAGGACTTTCGCAAGAGAGTAATTTTTTCACTGTCTATC
>JAICRN010000755.1 GCA_025937335.1 Microcoleus sp. TY_ISSM_2_bin.22 | reverse complement strand
TCGCCCAAGGATTTAGATTTTGATGGAGTAACCGGCGAAATTGTTTGGCAGCCCCACGTTCAGGTGAGTCCATATTTTGGGCGGATTCTCGAAAAAATGCTCAAGCCGATGGTGGGGCACCGCTTCCAATCGGCGGGAGATGTGATCAGAGCTCTCTCTGGCGAATTTGAAGACCCAAGTCTTATGGATGGCTTGGCAACTCAATTCAATGGTTCTAGCCGCACAGTTGAAGAACCGACGATATTTAACGGTGAGGCTACTTCGTGGCCTTCGCCCCAGACCAACATCGGTCAAGATTTGCGATCGATGCAAAGCCGCATCGGTAAAACTTCATTCACCCAATCCCGGAACACTGGTATCCAGCCCAGAGTTTCCCGGACTCTGGCTGAGTCCGGCAGAACTTTCGGAACGGTTGCACCTTCTAGCGGCAATTTAGCAGCGTCAAAGGTAACGAAAGCTTTTGTTAAGTGGGACACCAACAGCTTGCGAGCGGCGTATTTTAAAGGCAAGCGCGATTTTGCTGACTGCGAACTGTCGGGTTTGCAATTGCAAAAAGCGCAGTTAGCGGGGGGAAATTTTTATCAGGCTAGGTTGGTGAAGGCAAATTTGCAAGCAGCGGATTTGTCGGGGGCGAATTTGGGTCACGCGAGGTTAATTCAGGCGAATTTGCGAGATGCTAATTTGACTGAGGCTTATTGCAGCACTGCCAATTTTGAAGGCGCGGATTTCCGAGGTGCTGACTTGACGGGGGCTTATTTGACTAAGGCGAATTTGCGGGGAGCAAATTTGTGCGGGGCGAATCTTACCAACGCTACAGTTTCTGAGGAGCAACTGGCAATGGCAAAGACCAATTGGCTCACTGTTAAGCCGGATGGTAAGCGGAGTTTTGGATTTTAAGAAGTCAGTTGTCAGTTGTCATTAGTCATATCAATTCCTGTTGCACCGGAATGATACAGCAATCCTTGCAGGAGTCGTAAATTTTTTACCCCACCCCAGCCCTCCTCGAAAGAAAGGGGAGGGAGTAAGAAATTCACAAATGATTTAGGATTGCTATATAGCTTTGGTTTTTCGCCACCAATGGAAACAAGTAATATCGTTTCCGGCCGCAGCAGAATGATATAGAGGACACCGCGCCTGGCCGTTTTCCTACCCCGATTAATTGTAGGGAAACGGCACTGCCATCTCGAAAGCTGCGGGCAAGATTAATTCCCATGCTACCGGATTTGATATGATTTTTACCAGCCTATAACGGTTCAAAAAACCAAGGGAAAAAACTCCGACAAAAACCGACCTACCCACGCAGTGGCGCACTCAATTCCATTCTCCTTGCAGCCCAAAAGCAGCCCAATAATAAGGAGATTGCCATTCTGAAAGCTGTAGCACTTCGATTTGCGCCGATCGCAGTGCCGCAGCAGGCGCCAACTTATCTTGGAGCATTTTTTTGTAAAATCGTGTCATCAGGTCAGAAGTTACTTGATCGTCAACACTCCACAGAGAAACCACCACACGCGGCGCCCCCGCATACATAAACCCTCTCGTCAAACCCACCAACCCTTCTCCTTTAATGTCTTTTCCCAAACCTGTCTGACACGCGCTCAGCACCACCAATTCAGCCGGTAAATTGAGATTGAAAATATCATTCAGTCGCAAGTAGCCATTTTGTAACGTGCCTTTCTCATCAACCAAAGATAGCACCAATCCCGATAATTCTGGATGTTTGCTATTAGCAAATCCGTGCGTAGCGAAATGAACAATGCGATATTGAGATAAATCGGGATCGGTTGCCGCGGTACGATTAGCAGTAAAGTCAAACGCTGGTTTTTCCAAATCATCGGGAACCAAAGCCAGAATTTGCTCAGCTTCTGTTCGCGTGGCAGGTAGGCGCTTCCAATAAATATTAGCCTCAGAGGCTGATCTCTGTAATTGTTGCGCTTCCACTGGCAGATTTTCAACAGTTTGATTCTTGGTTACAGGCGATGTACTGATGCCTTTGAGCCGTTCGTCGTCCGGGCTAAAAACAGGATCTGCAAACAAGGCGATCGCCTTTGGAGCCGGTTGACGAGTCGCCATATCCCGCCGCAGAATAGCTAAAGTTGAAGCAGAAGGCAGATTAACAATTTCATGCTTAACTATTAGGGGCGCTACAGATTTTTCCAGAGTAAGAGCACTGAAAGGAATGTATTGCAAGGCTCGATCCGCAACAATTAGCAAGCTCTTGTTGCCCAACTCCGAAGCAACCGGAGCGAGGATCGTTTGGCTCAGAAGTGCAGCAGATTCGGCAACCTTTTGAGGAGAGGTTCTCGTGGTGGGTTTGGTTAAAGTATCGCGGAAATTCTTAGCCGTGGTTTCAATCTCGGTGCGAGAAGGGAGTTCGTAACTGGTGAAAGAAGTTTTCGTCACCGCCCACAAATAACTGCGCTCCTCACCCAAAGAATATTCTAAAAGTAGCGTATTGTCATCGAG
>JAICRN010000280.1 GCA_025937335.1 Microcoleus sp. TY_ISSM_2_bin.22 | reverse complement strand
ATTTTATGAGGAGTGCGATCGCCCATCATCTCCAATAAAAAAACCCCACAGATGGAGGTTTTTTGATGATTATTTGCGATCGTCGGACAGGTTAAAACATCCTGTCCCTGCATGATGCCCACAGCCCTAAGACTCGATTCTTAGCGGTAGTCGGTGCGAACGGCTGGATCGCGATCGCCCGTTGTAGTGGTATAGCGGACATTTTCTTCCCGTTTGCGGGGAATCAAGCCCAACAAACCAGACAAGCCTAGCAATCCCAACCATCCCCAATCAAAATCGCGATCGGTTTCTGTATTGTAGACATCGGAGCGAGGAGTGGTTGTGGTGGTGGTGCTGTTAGTGCCGCCAGTTGTATCTGTCTGAGCTGAAGCAGGCAGATGAGCTGGTGCTATGGCTAAACCAGCAGCTATAATACCTGCACCGATTGCTTTGGATAAATCAGAACGTTTCATAATTCAAATGCTCTCTGCGTTGGGAAAAATCTTTAACTATCACAACTATATCGATCGGCTTTTAAAGTTAAATCCACCTCTAGCAGTAAACATTGCTAAGTTCCACCTATTACTACAGATTGATATCAAATTTTTAGCAGGCGCACGAAATTAAAAATTGCTCGCGGAGGCACTCGGACACTAGAAATCGCGGGTCTGGCACCTCACTAGGTTGTGAGGCACTCCGGCATTTCCCGACAACAGACAAGGTGTTGTTGACAAAAAAAGGTAAACTCAGATATTGCACAAACAATTGCACAGAGAACAGTTAGAACTCGATCGACGGAGATAAAAACTTTTGGGAATAGAGCTACGCAGCTACGTATTTCTAGACAATTTGCAGCCGCAGCACGCAGCATACATAGGTACAGTCGCCGCCGGATTCTTGCCGCTGCCGGGGGATGCGTCGCTGTGGATAGAAATCTCGCCCGGTATCGAAATTAACCGAATTACCGATGTCGCCCTCAAATCTGCCTCCGTGCGCCCGGGAGTGCAGATAGTCGAACGCTTGTACGGTCTTCTGGAAGTACACTCGAGTCAGCAGGGGGAAACGCGGGCTGCAGGTAAAGCAATTCTAGAATTCATCGGAGTCCGCAGAGAAGAATGTATCAAACCGCGAGTGATTTCCAGTCAAATTATTCGCAATATTGACGCCCACCAAACACAATTAATCAACCGCACCCGCCGCGGACAGTTGCTGCTGGCGGGACAAACGCTTTACGTCTTAGAAGTAGAACCGGCGGCCTATGCAGCGCTGGCGGCCAATGAAGCAGAAAAAGGCGCATCTATTAACATATTAGAGGTTCAGGCTGTCGGTAGTTTCGGACGGCTTTACCTCGGCGGCGCAGAACGAGATATTATAGCAGGTTCCCAGGCAGCGATTGCGGCGGTGGAAAGCGTGGCTGGTAGGGAAAATCCAGCAATTTTTGGTCGCAAGGAATAGCCGTTAAAGGAGATGTAATTATGGCAAACAAACAGCATTTAGCGCTCCTGAAAAAAGGTGCAGTTACTTGGATTGAGTGGAGAAATCTCAACCCGAATCTAGAACCGGATCTCAGCGAAGCTAATCTCGCACAAGCAAATCTCAGAGGAGCGCATCTTTGGCGGTCGAACCTTTTGAAAGCAGACTTGTTTAAGGCTAAGTTAATTGCGGCCAACTTCGCCGAATCTAACCTCAGTTTAGCAAATCTTTCCGGAGCGCAACTGTTAGAAACTAATTTGATTAAAGCTAACTTAACTGGCACAAACCTCCAAGAGGCTGACCTCAGAGGAGCTGATTTGAGCGGTGCTAATTTAATTGGGGCGGACATTAGCGGTGCCAATCTCCAACAAACTGATTTAGGTGATGCGAATTTAATCGGTGCGGTGATGTTTCGAGTTAATGCGATCGGTGCAAACTTCAACTGTGCTAATCTCAGTCAAGCCAATCTCCCTCAAGCCGAATTGATTGAAGCACATTGTTATGCAGCGAATTTCTCTAAAGCTAACCTCGGAGAAGCTCACTTCACTGGAGCATATCTTTTCAGGGCAAATCTCAGTTTTGCAGAGTTGAGCGCTGCCGATTTTCGGTGGGTAAACCTCGGCAAAGCTGATTTGAGAGGGGCGAATTTGACCGGGGCAAATCTCAGAGGTGCGAACTTGGCGGGAGCTAATCTGGGCGAAGCTCTTTTGAAAAGAACAATCATGCCTGACGGCAGCATTGTTGCATAAATATTGGATAATATTTATTCTTGTAAAATAATCGCGATCGTGAAAAAAAGCCAGTTGCGCGTTTACCGAAAGGATTGCCAAAAAGTAAATTTTGGGGCGGGTTGAGACTTTCTCTCTCATACAAATCCGAGATGAGAGTAAACCCGCCTCGGCTCAAAACTCGCAACTGTCGATCGATTAATTTTTGCGGGCCGGCGATACTTGATAAAGTCCTCTAACTGGCCCTGGATCTGTTTGTGAATCTTGCTGCTGTGTTGGAAGTGTAAACTGATCTTGGAGCCCGGCGGGAGTGGGGAAACAGCCGCTGGGTTGAGGTGCTAGCTGGCAAGCTGCTGGCAGTGCCATGACTGAGGCATCGAAGGGATTAACTGCATCCGGGACGCGGAGAATCGGGTCGCTGGAAACTTGCCGCTGCATTATTCGCCGGTAAAAGCCGTTGACGCGACTGGCATCCCGCTCAATTTCTTTTTCGGGAAAGGCAACGACGCCGCGGGGGGAACCGATGCCTAAATAGTCGCCAAAGTAACCTTGCAAGCTGACGTTGTGGTAAAAGTCTCCTGAAGCTTCAAAGAATTGTCGGTTGAAGTCGTCGGCAATCGGGTGAAATCGCTCTGTTTGTGCTTGGGCTGGTTTGACGGATGCCAGTGCGGCAGAGGCGACAGCGAGAATCAACGCGCCGCTCAGGCTTTTTAACTTTTGACTCATATATTTGGGCCTCCTTAATTAATTCCGATTCCACTATAAACTGATTATCGGCGGATTATTTGTGTTTTTTACACGGTGTGAGTTATGGATGCTGCGGATTTAAAGTTATTGCGCGATCGACTTCTAGATTTGTTGTGCGAGTTTGCTTATCGTGAAGGCGATTTTGTGCTGTCTTCAGGGCAGAAAAGTTCTTATTACATTAACTGCAAACCGGTGACGCTGCACGCTGAAGGTGCTTTGGCAACGGGACGTTTGCTGTTGTCGATGCTGTCGTCGGACGTGCAAGCGGTGGGCGGTTTGACTTTGGGTGCTGACCCGATTGTAACTGCGGTGAGCGTAGTTTCGGCTTTGGGCGATCGACCTATACCAGCTTTAATTGTCAGAAAGGAGACGAAGGGACACGGGACAATGGCGTATATTGAGGGGCCGCTGTTGCCAGAGGGGACGAATGTGGCGGTTTTGGAGGATGTGGTGACGACGGGCAAGTCGGCGATGCAGGCGGTGGAACGGTTGCGGGGTGCGGGTTATAAAGTCGATCTGGTGTTGTCGCTGATTGACAGAGAGCAAGGTGGTGCGGAGTTTTATCGCGAGGCGGGATTGGATTTTCAAGCCGTTTTTACCATTCAGGATCTTAAGGAATGGATTAGTAGCAAGAAATAGGGAAAAGTGCGATCGCCAGCCTCCTCCTCAGAAGAATCCCGTCAACCGCCGAACATTTAATAGCGACCGGGGCGGGCGATCGCATCAAACTCACAGCACTTAAAACCACAAAAAAACCACAATGTCAACTCAAATGGAACATCTAAACTTACTCTTATCAATTCAGTTTTATACCAGCATCAGGTCAACTAAACAATAATAAACTAGGGATTGACGGTAAAAAAATACTCCAAAATCAATCTCTATCTTTGGCACATAAAGATTTAATAGCAATTATTTTGATCGGCGCTAGTTCACTGAATGAAAAAAGCGCTGAGGTTCTAGCTAAATGTGAAATTGGTAATTACTTAGGTCAACCCGATAAATTAAATAAGTTTATCAAACAACGATATATCTGGGTTAGCCGGATAAACTATGGGTCACAATCCAACACTTTAGGTCAAATCGCTCAAAACTTTGTCAAAGAATACTTACAAGATAATTTAGGGGTTATAGATATAGCTATTAGACCTAAAGGTCATTTACCGGCGTTAGACATACTGACCAAGAAAGGGAAAAAGAAATAACAACATTTGATCTAGTTCTTTCTAAAAAAGATAAGTTTGTTGCAATAGATATTAGCTTTCAGATAACAACAAATAGTGTAATTGAACGTAAAGCTGGAAAAGCAAGAGCTAGATTTGAGCAGATTGAAAATGCAGGTTATAAAATGGCTTATGTCATTGATGGCGCTGGTAACTTTTAGAGGAAAAATGCAATCAGAACCTTGTGTACGTATAGTCATTGCACTGTTCATTTTCCCACAATGAAGTTAATGTATTTTGCGATTTTTTGAGGGATTACTTTGTGCCTAACAATGAGTAAAGAGATGGTATACTTAAGAAATGGTGTTAAAATCTCAACTAACTAAAATTTTTATGCCAGAAATCCGTTTTATTGAGTTATTCTCAGGAATAGGCGGCATGAGATTAGCGTTTGAATCCGCTGCTCGTTCCTTGAATCTGGAAACAGAATGCGTATTAAGCAGCGAAATCAATACCGACGCTCAGTTAGTTTACCAGAAAAACTTTGCCGACACACCTTTAGGCGACATTCGATTAATTGACAAACTCCCTGAACATGAAATTTTACTAGCGGGATTTCCTTGTCAGTCTTTCTCTTATGCTGGCAAAAAAGAGGGCTTTGGAGACACCAGAGGTACCCTCTTTTTTGAGATTGCAAGGTTAATTGATACCTTTAAACCTCAAGCATTTATTTTCGAGAACGTGCGGGGGCTTGTCAGCCACGACGGCGGCAGAACCCTCGAAACTATTAAGGGCGAAATCAAAAGCCGAGGTTACAGCTTCGATTATTTTTTGCTCAACAGCTCCAACTTTAGCTTACCTCAGAACCGCGTCCGAGTTTACCTAGTAGGAATTTTAAATGCTTCGCCCCAATTTGGCTTAATTTCCGACGTAGGCCCAAAAGATTCGCATTCCTCTAGTCATCAACAGCTATCGTTATTTTCCCCGTTAAGTCAACCTGTCACAGTTGCAGATATTTTGGAAGACAATCCAGATCCAAAATATGATTGTTCGCCAGAATTTGTTAAGGCATTGAAACAAATAGTTAACAATGATTTCAGCCGACTGCACGGTAGGCGGCTAATTGACTATCGCGGCGGCAATTCGATTCATTCTTGGGAACTGGGTTTGCGAGGCGAGTGCAGTTTAGACGAAATTGAATTAATGAATCTTTTTATATTGAAAAGGCGCAATAAAGAATTTGGAACTGACCGAGATGGCAAGCTATTAACTAAAGAGCAAATAGCTACTTTTTTTGCTCATCCCAATCTCGCTCAAATTCTCGATTCCTTGGTAACAAAAAAGTACCTGCAACGGAACAACAATCAATACAAACCTGTATCCGGTAACTTTTCCTTTGAAGTCTATAAATTTCTAGAGCCGCAGAAAATTTCGGTGACAATTGTTGCCAGTGATGCTAATAGATTAGGAGTTTACTATCATAACCGAGTCCGCAGGATTACTCCCCGCGAGGCGGCGCGGTTACAAGGTTTTTCCGATAGTTTTATTCTGCATCCTAATGATGAGAAAGCTTATCATCAACTGGGTAATAGTGTAAGTATTAATGTAGTTGAAGCTGTTGCTCTAGAAGTTATCCAGAATGTTTTGTGCTCTACCAAACAAAAAGTTAGCGCCTGGTGAATTGGGAAGGGTGGGCAGAGTGTTTCCGCCAACCCTAGCAACTAGCTTTGCGCTAGAGGTTCCTCAGCCAAAAACTTCTCTAATTCCGTCAAAGCATCGACATCAACTTTAGATCGGTATTTTATTGGGTGGGACTATAAACTCTGCCCGCTCTAATTCTATCAAAATCAGCTCAGGTAATTGGAGGACAATAGAAAATAAAGTTTTCGGTGCTAAACAAGCGCAAGCTTTCAGGTTCAGAATCTCTACCAATCGGCAGATTTTAGCATAGCGCAATTATAACCTGAGTGAGATATTAACTAGAGAAGACTGTTTTAAGATGTTAGATGACCTGGCGCAAGGAGAAGCAGCAATGATTTTACCTGCATCTGTTAAAGGGAAATGGAAACGACTGGCAACAGCCTTTATTTGTCCTCTGACACTAATTGGTGTTGGCATTCAGCAACAACCGATTCAAGCACAACAAAATCCATCTAAGACTAATGTTGCTGCTTTGCCAGATGGTATTTACCTGTACGGAGATTCGCCACAGCCCAACCAAGTTCTTCAAAACTACATTGTGTTTCAACGCCAGAACGATCGGGTAGTTGGTGCAATCTACGCGCCGCGATCGGACTTTGCGTGCTTCACTGGTAAAATCCAGGGCAATACACTGTACGGGAAGGCAATCTCAGCCGGAAAGATTCAAACAGTTGAAATCAATACTCAGCTAAGCAATCTGCATTCTATTCGCACAATTAGCTTAAACGATCGGCGCATTCTTTCAACGTGCAAAGAAACAGCACAAGCTAACATCTTCAGGTAAATCTGTTACTTAAATCAAATGCTGCATGAGGCTGTCGGTGCGTTACACGGCGTTAACGCACCCGACGAATTTAAAATTTAACGGCTGGATAAATATATAAAAATAAGGTGCAACATATTAAAGTAAATCTTCTATCTAAATGCTGCATTCGCAAAAATAGCAAACTGCGATCGATTTCGCAATTGCAAAAACGCTAATAAATGCGTAACGTGAGTTTTAACAGTTCCTTCGGCAATATACAACTTTTCAGCAATTTCGCGGTTGGTTGCACCGTTGTTGATTTAACCCAATATCTATTGTTTGCAAGGCGTTAATTGAGATAAATATTGTGCGGTTTCTTTGCTGTCAGCTTTTGATTGAGGAACCTTTGCTACTAGCTTTCCCAGGAATCCTGACGCTAATTGAGTATAGTCGCTAGCGAGCCGAATAGCTTGTCCCAACTCATCAATCGGCATATCTTTGAGCACATAACCCTTCGCTCCAGCTCGCATAGAGTCAGCAATATGTCGGTCGTTATCAAAGGTACTCAAAACTATAACTTTGGTATCTGGAAACTGCTCTCTACCATCCATCAAAGGCATCCGCACATCCATCAACACTAAATCTGGTTTTAAAGCTGCCACTTTATCAATGGCAGATTCGCCATTACCAGCAGTTTTTACTACTTAAAAATCTGATTCTAACATGGATTTAAGTCCTTGACAGCTCAAATTTTGATCGTCTACTAGCAGGAGGCGAATCATACTAAAATTTTTCTGAGAGGAAGTTCCACAAAGATGTGACAACCAGCAGCAGGGAAGGTTTCAATCTGGATTTTACCTCCAATTGCATTTACTCGTTCCTGCATACTGTGGAT
>JAICRN010000610.1 GCA_025937335.1 Microcoleus sp. TY_ISSM_2_bin.22 | reverse complement strand
GCCCCGTCGATGTAAACTATCTCTGGATGATTTTCCAACTGCTTCATCACTGCTTGCTTGGGCATTTTTACCTTTTTCGCCATTTCCAGGGTATCGTCGATCAGCCGTTGCCGATATTTCTCCAACTCAGCAATTACTTCCTGAACTTCCTCTGGTGTCGAAGTTTGAGCCTCTAAATTTGCAGACATAATCTAATAAGTGAATTTTTTTTTATCTTCCCAAAATCCGGCAATAATTGCTAAAATTGTAAAGAAAAGTAACAAAAATATATTTTAATTTGGCTCATGGAAATTAGCGAAATCCAAACAGCGCTGCAAAGTTCGGATTCTCAAGACAGGCTGCGGGGGGTAACGGCTCTGAGAAAGTGCGATTCTGCGGTGGCGCTACCGATGTTGCTGAGCAAAGTGGACGATCCGGAGTTTATGGTGCGATCGTTCGTGGCGATGGGATTGCGGCAGAGTCAAACTGCGGACTCTTTTGCGGCGCTGTTAAAAATGATGCAGTTCGATCGCGATCCGAACGTGCGGGCCGAAGCCGCTAACTCTTTGTCAGTGTTCGGAACCGAGGCGATTTCTCATTTAGTGGAAGCTTTTCGTCGCGATGACAATTGGCTCGTCCGCCGCAGTATCATGGCTCCGCTGTACGAAATGCAGTGTCCGGAGGCAGTATTTGAAGTTTGTACGATCGGTCTAGTCGGCGAAGATTTGCCCGTTCAGGAAGTGGCAATTGACGGATTGGGTCTGCTGGCAAATACGGTGAAGCAAGAAGAGGCTTTGCAGCAATTATTACCTCTGGTGAGCGCTGATTACTGGGGAATTCGCCTGCGGGTTGCGCGCGCGCTCAGCAAATTTGACCATCCTCAAGCTCGCGCTGCCGTGAGCTATTTGGCAAAAGATCGAGATCATCGAGTTGCAGGCGCGACTTTGGAAGCTTCGCTGTGAACGAGGGGAAGGGGTCAGGGCTGTTTCATTCTCTTGTAGGGGCAGCCCTTATCCCTGAAACGGTTAATCCATAAATTGCGGATGGGGCGGGTCGGGATTCTGAGCGCGACAAGAGCCAAAACCCTGGTTTTTCTGAGAATGCAACACCCCTGGGGAAGAGGCTGGTTTTGAACTCCAGAAGCTTGTCGCCCTTACACCTGCCCTAGATTAGCGCGATCGCGCCAGTCCCATCCCCTATCTGTTGATTATTACGGATTGTTACTTTGTTTCTAATAAACGAGACGGGCGCGATCGGCATCCTATACGATCTCAAGAGTTTTGCCATCTCAGTTAATGCGCCATGTACCAGCCTTTTCGGGAATACCTAGAGCAAGAGCTGTTTCAAAGGTTTGATTTGCAAAGTCGCCCCATTCCCTCCGGGTTGGAGGTCAATGTCAGCGAGCGCGGCAAAACCCCAGCTACTATCCGCAGTTGGTGTTACGAATGCCCGCAATTGCGAAAAATCCGCTACACTTACATCGATGCTGGTGAATCTGCTCAAGTTTTTAATTGCGTGATTTATCCGAGTCACAATTACGATTTGCCGCTGTTGGGAATTGACCTCTTGTCTTTCGGCAAGAAGAAAATTTTGGTGGTTCTCGACTTTCAGCCGCTATTTAGAGATGAGGCTTATATAGCAAAATACGTTCAACCTCTACAATCGCTTCGCGACAAGTACGACGATTTGGCCCAAAATTTAGAAATGAAATTTTATGACGCCAATCAGTATTTTTCTAAATACTTGCTGTTCGCCAAAACTGATGCGGAAACTGTAGAAAATCGGGTATATCCAGCTTTTAAAGACTATTTGGATTTGTACTGGAAAATGCTGTCGTCAGCACAACCGCTGACAGACCCAGAAGATATCCAGCGCATCGTAAAAGCTCAAAAAGATTACGACCAGTACAGTGCAGATAGAGACCCGGCTTCGGGCTTGTTCAGCAGTTATTTCGGTCACGAATGGGCTGAGAAATTTCTTTACGAATTTTTGTTTGAAGATGCTGTGCCTTTAGCTGTTACGGCGAACTCGCGATGAATGCTAAATGTACAGGGCTTTTTCAAAAAAGCAAGTTCGCAGTAAGGACTTCAGTCATTAAAGTTAAGGTGAGGAAAAACTAAAGTCCTGACTGAAAACCTAGAAAGAAACGACTAAAGTCCTGACTGCGTACCTAGGAAGAATGACTAAAGTCCTGACTAGAAACTTAGGGATTGAAAAAGTCTCATCTAAAATCTAAAATAGACATGACTCTTTATCAGCCTTTTTTAGATGCGGCGATCGCTCTGATGAAAAATCGGTTAGACTTAGAGGATTACCCGATTCCAGAAGGATTTGAACTTAAGCAAGCTACAGTCGGCAAAGGGAAAAACCAAGATGAAATCGTAACGACAAGTTACGCTTTTTCATCCCCAAAACTGCGGCAAATTCGGGCGGCTCACGTCCAAGGCGGCAGCAGCTTGCAAGTTCTGAATTTTGTGATTTTCCCGCATCTTAACTTTGATTTGCCGTTTTTTGGCGCGGATTTGGTAACGCTGCCCGGCGGCCATTTAATTGCTTTGGATATGCAGCCTCTGTTTGGCGGTGACGCTGAGTACGAGGCTAAGTATACTAGGCCGATCGAACCAATTTTTCAAGCTCATCAACCGCACCTTCCTTGGGGTGGGGACTTTCCGGAAGAAGCGAAGCAGTTTTTCTCACCGGCGTTTCTGTGGACTCGCCCCAAGGAAACGGAAGTTGTGGAAACTCGCGTTTTTGCAGCTTTCAAAGACTATCTGGCTGCTTATTTAGATTTGGTCGATCGCGCCGAACCGGTGACAGATAGCGCAAAGTTAGATAGTATCTTAAAAGCTCAAATGCGCTATCTTCGGTATCGTGCCGAAAAAGACCCAGCCCGGGGAATGTTTAAACGGTTCTACGGCGAGGAATGGACGGAAGAATACATTCACGGCTTTTTGTTCGATTTGGAACGGAAGCTGCCACAATTGGTAAGTAACAAGAATTAATTTTAACAGAAGCTTCAGCCACTATACTAATAAGTGTAGGTTGGCATGAGGAAAATGCCAATGGTCAAAAAAAATCGCAATGTAGTTAGTTCCAATTCAGAAAGCAAAGTCAAAGTCGGACTTTCGCTGACTCCTTCTAGTGCCGATCGATTGAACACGATCGCTCGAAAGCTCGGAATATCAAGATCGGAACTCCTAGAACGCTTGGCACAAGGCGCTCTGGATATTTCTAAGGACAAGACGGAAGTTAGTGTCACTTGGAAAAAAGGTGAAGCAACGGAGGTAGAGGCATCCCCATTTGAAGGGGAAACAGCCGAAGAAAGCGAAATTGTTGACGCTATAACGGCAGAAACTCTATCGGAAAAGGTGAGCATACAGCGCAATTCGCTGCAAGCAAGTTACGAAGCTTTACAGCAGCAGTTGAGCGAACGGGAAAGCGCGATCGCATCTTTGGAACAGCAATTAGCTAGCGAAAAGCAAAATCTCGAAAGCCAATTAGCCGAAACTGTAGCAAAGTCGAGTTACGAAGCTTTACAGCAGCAGTTGAGCGAACGGGAAAGCGCGATCGCATCTTTGGAGCAATTAGCTAGCGAAAAGCAAAATCTCGAAAGCCAATTAGCAGAAACTGTAGCAAAGTCGAGTTACGAAGCTTTACAGCAGCAGTTGAGCGAACGTGAAAGCGCGATC
>JAICRN010000369.1 GCA_025937335.1 Microcoleus sp. TY_ISSM_2_bin.22 | reverse complement strand
GGCTAAATTGGCTACTCCTAAAGGTAAAGTGTAATATTCCGGCCTGTCTAAAACCAGCAGTGGCCACAGAAAATCGCTCCAAGAACCGATAAATACGAAAATTCCTAAAGTGACTAAAGCTGGCTTAATTGCGGGAATCATGACGTGCCACCAAATGCCTAATTCTGTACAGCCATCGATGCGGGCGGCTTCTTCTAGTTCTTTGGGAACTGCTAGGAATGCTTGTCGTAATAAAAATATGCCGAAGGCTGAGGCTAGTCCGGGAAAGATTACGCCTAGGTAACTATTTTTTAGTCCTAGTTGTACTGTCAATACGTACAGGGGAATCATGACTATTTGGAAGGGAATCATGATTGTGGAAACGATCGTAATTAAGATGGCTTCGCGACCGCGAAAGTTAAGTCTGGCTAAGGGGTAAGCAGCGAGGGCGCAGAAGAGGACGTTGATGCTAACTGTCAGGCCGGCAATCAGGCTGCTGTTGAACAGGTAGCGGCCGAAGGGGTTGGTTTGCCAAACTTTGATGAAGTTTTCGAGGGTTGGCTGTTGCGGCAACAGTTGCGGGGGAAATTGAAAAATGTTTTCGGTGGGGGATTTGAGGGAGGTACTGAGCAGCCACAGCATGGGAAAGAGCATTAAAAGTGCGATCGCGCTCATGATGCTGTACGTCCACAGGGTTCTCAACCGCGAGGGAGTGCGGTTTGGGGAATTTGATTTTTTAGTTTTGAGATTGTTCATTGTTGGGATATGATAATAAGTCCTTGCTTCGCGAGAAGCCTTGTTGTCCATAAGGGGATTATTGCCATGAAACCGTTTATTTACGAAACTATGTACATTCTGCGCCCGGATTTGGGTGAGGAAATGACAGACCAGGCGATCGCTAAATATCAAACTATTTTGCGCGATCAAGGTGCTGAAAACATCGAAACTCAGCACCGCGGCAAGCGCCGTTTGGCTTACGAAATCGGCAAGCACCGGGACGGAGTATACGTTCAAATGAACTATACAGCTCCGGGCGCTGCAATCTTTACCCTGGAGCGCGCGATGCGTCTGAGCGAGGAAGTGATTCGCTATTTGACGATCAAGCAGGATGTGCCAGATGCATCTGAGCCTGAAGCGGAAGCGGAAGCCGCAGCCTAAAACGAGTTTTTTGACTCGTTACCAGAAAACAACCTGGTTATATCAATTCCGGCTGCGCCGGAATTACAAGCGAGGACACGGCACTGCCGTGTCCCTACGCCAGATTAATTGTAGGGAAACGGCACTGCCGTTTCCCGAATTCGGGCAATATTAATTCCGATGCAACCGGAATTGATATAACGAGTAAAAAAAACGTTAATCTGAGTTCAAAAACTCCAAATAATTATTAGTGAGTTCTTGGACTGCTAACTTGTAAAACTGCTGGCCGTGTTCGGGGGTTGCTAAGGCCGGATTTGAACCCATTCTGCCGTCGGGAAATCGGCGTCGGAAGTCAGCAGCACCGTAAATTTTGTGCCCGGAAGCAACTTCTTCCGAAAGCGGAGCTTGCTTGATTGCTTCGGGATAAAGGTACTGGGTTAATGCGATTTCGCTGGGGGTGGCGTGGGAGCCTTCTTGGTTTCCGTACAGTTCTTGTGCGAGTTTGTAGACTGAACCGCACATGAACCAGTTGCCAATCTGACACTGGATTCGATCGGCATTTGGTAGATTCAAGTCCGACAAATGCGCGTAGGTTTCGGAAAATGCTGCTTTCATAGTGGCAATGTTGCCGCCGTGACCGTTAATGAAGAAATATTTCTCAAATCCCGCTTTTGCCAAAGATGTGATATAATCCCTGATTGCGAGTATCAGCGTCTGCGGTCGCAGGCTGATGGTGCCGGGAAAGCTGGTGTGGTGCAAGGCCATCCCTACATTAATGGTCGGGCAGACTAAGGCATTGGCTGCTTCGCCGACACCGCGGGCGATGGCATTGGCAGCAATAGCGTCAGTGCCGATTAAGCCGGTGGGCCCGTGCTGTTCGGTGGAGCCGATCGGGATAATTATGCCTTGGGAGCTCTCTAGATAAGCTTCTACCTCGGGCCAGGTACTCAAATGCAGCAACATTATAGGCAGTCTATAGAATTTTTACTTGCTATCGTCGATCGTAGTCGGCAGGCGCAAAAAAAGGACTTTGGGTAAACTTATTATTGTATTCTTAAACAAAACTCTAAATTGCGATCGCAACTTTACAGTTATATTACTTAACGTTAATAATTTAACCACTTGATTACCAAAACTTTACCTTTTAATAACCTTTTAAGAGTAGTATAACAAGCATCTCCCTATAGATTGAGTGTTACCTGGTCAATTAACAGCGGGCAATGTTTTATGAAATTAACACCAACCCCTAATAATGACCAGCCTTCTGACGCCTGGACGCAGGCAGACAGCGCGGTTCCGGCAACTGCTCTACGGCTGTATTCCTTGCACGAGCAAGTAGCAAAGGTCGAGCGCGTGTCTGTGGGATGGACTGTCGAAGGATTCTAAGCGATCGAACAAATGACGATCGTACAAGCGATCGCAGCGCGAGAGTTCCTCAGCTACTGAAGAAGGCACCTCCCGCTAGCCACATACAAACATAACTCCCACTGATATTTATGTCTTCTGCTGAATTAAGCGAAAGTCCTTCAAGGTTGGCTGTTGGACAAGCTGGCCGAATTTTGTTATTGGAAGGTGAAGACCTGTTGCGGGAAATGCTAGCTTTAGCCCTTCAAGAACAGGGCTACGAGGTGGTGGTTACTAGCGACGGGCGCAATGCTCTGCCTTCTGTGCAGGCTTCTTCGTCATACCACAGTGAATTTGCCTTTAACCTGTTAATTATGGATTCGATTAACGGTTTGGATCTATGTCGAATGTTACGGCATCAAGGAAATCCCGTACCTATTTTGATTATCGGTGCTAGAGGAAGTGCCAACAATTGTGCTTTTTACCTAGAAGCCGGATCGGATGATTATCTGACTAAGCCTTTTGGAATGCGGGAGTTTATCGCTCGCTGTCGGGCGCTGATGCGGCGCCAGCGCCTCGGTCAGTTGCGGCAACCGATGATGCTGCAATATAAGAGTATAACTCTTTATCCTGAAGAGTGCCGCGTGTTGGTTCGCGGTCTGGAAGTGAAATTTTCTCCTAAACAGTTTCGCTTACTAGAACTATTTATGAGTAATCCCCGGCGAGTTTGGTCTCGCGATCAGTTGCTGGAAAAAATTTGGGGTCAAGATTTTATTGGAGACAGCAAAACCGTTGACGTGCACATCCGCTGGCTGCGAGAAAAGTTGGAAATAGATCCGGGTCAACCGGAATATATCATTACAGTACGCGGGTTTGGCTATCGATTTGGTTAAATTTTTAAATCAGTTGTAGGGTGGCAAGTTGGCGTCGAATAGACGTAGGGCCACAACATTTTTGTCTCCTTACTTGTCTGTGTATGGTGGGCAATACAATAGCTTGGAGGTGCAACCAGTAGAGCTATTCCAGCCACTGTTGCCATTCTCTTTTACCCGCTCGCGATCGGCATAAACTCACATCTTGCACCATTGTCAGCAACAGGCTTTCCGGCCTGTTCCACAAAGAGTAAATTTTCTTGTGGAACAGGCCGGAAAGCCTGTTCATAAAAAGCTGATTGAGAATGGTGCAACATCTCAGTATAAATCACAATTCCCCTGTCCACTGCCAACAATGAAGTTTCGAGCAATCTCCTGCAACCGCAACAGCCGCCACCATATCTGAACTGGGAATTAATTCCATTAAAGACCATCTCGATGCTTCTTCGGGGTTTTCTTCAACATTTAACAGCGCGGCAGGTTCTCCTGGTGCGAGGGTGACATCAAACTGATTCAGGGGAATAGAAAGTCCTTTACCGACTGCTTTGATATAGGCTTCTTTGCGAGTCCAGCAGGTGAAAAAAGCGCGGGGTTGGAGATGTTCGGGGAGCGAAAGCAACACAGAGTTTTCTAAGGATGAAAAAAACTTTTCAGCAATTTCTAGGCAAGGAAAGTTGGGATTTATTCCTTCTATATCGACACCAATATCTCGATTTTTGGTAATAGCAATTAAAGCCATATTTCCAGAGTGAGACAAATTGAAACGGAGGGTATTTCCACCTTGGGCGGCGATGAGAGAGGGTTTGCCGTAGGGATTGTAGTCAAAGCGCAAAATGTGAGACTTAATGTTAAGATAGCGGCTCAGAATCGCTCTCAGCGCGCCACGACTCACAATAAATTGCGATCGACCTTTGGGAAAGTGAAAACGATCGGCTTTTGTCCGCTCGTCGGTAGAGAGAGTCTCTTGTAAACTCTGCAAGCAAGATTCTGTTTGAGCCAGAGACACGCGCCAAACATGAATTTCGCCCAGATCCAATGTCAAGTCTAGCGGTGGAGAATTCCACGAATCAACAGCAGCAATCATGTATTTATCTTCTTTTCTGAGTCACCTCATCCAGCATTCCCAGAAACAGGCAAGATGCCTGTTCTACTTTGGTTCTACTTTTAGAAACAGGAATCTTGCCTGTTATACAACAGATGAATTTCAATCCCAAGGGTCAATAAATCCAGCTTTGCACAACTTTTCCTGCTAATTGCTGTCCCAACCAAGGCGTATTTGCCGATCGCGACTTCAGACTTTGCCCGTCAACAGTCCAACTCATTTCCGGGTCGAACAAAATCAGCTCAGCAGAGACTCCCGGTGCAACCATGGGGGGGGTTTGTCCGAGACAAACGGCAGGGCCTGCGCTCAAAACTCGCCACAGTTCTAAAGCCGAAAATTCGCCAGTTTCTACCAGCCCGTGCCACAGTAAAGGCAAAGCTAATTCCAAGCCGATCGCCCCGGGCGGACTATCAGCAAAAGCCACAGTTTTCTCCTCATAAGTATGCGGCTTGTGGTCGATCGCGATCGCATCAATTACGCCATCTTTCACAGCTTGAATCAGCGCTAATTGGTCGCTGAGATTGCCCAACGGCGGTTCTAGGCGTAAATTCGGATCGTAGGCGAACAAAGCAGTCAGAGCATTTTTCCCGCCGGAATCTTTAGAGTTTCCTGAAATTGCCCCGACATTCAACAGCAAGTGCATCCAAGTCACACTCGCAGTCACCGGCAAACCCCGCGCCTTCGCATCTCGAATCAATTCCACGCTGCGCGCCGTAGAAACGCGCATAATGTGTACCGGAGTGCCCGCAGATGCCACCAACTCCAGGATTGCCGCCAAAGCCGAAGTTTCCGCACTCGCCGGAATTCCTGGCAAACCCAAGCGCACCGACACCGCACCCTCCCGCACCGCGCCCTTTCCTGCCAAAGTTCGATCGCACGGCCACAAAGCCACAGACTTGCCCAAAGGCTTGATATACTCCAGCAAACGCCTCACCAGAGCCGGATTAGACAGCGGCAAACCGTCGGCAAAACCCACCACCGCAGAGGAGGCCAGCTCGCCCAACTCCGCCATCTGCTGCCCTTTAACGCCCGCTGTCAGCGCGCCCCAAAAATACAAGCGGGGCAGCCCGGGCGGCAAATTGCGGATGTGTTGCTGCAACAAAGCTAAACCGGCCAAATTGTCAACAGGCGGCGAGGTATCCGGCAAAATCGCCACTCGCGTAAAACCCCCAGCCGCGGCAGCCTGCATCAAAGATTCCAGCGTTTCCCGATCCTCAAAACCCGGTTCTCCGCTGTGACTGTAGATATCAGTTAACCCCGGCCCCAAAATCAGTCCCCGGCAATCCCGCACTTCCGTGTCAGGGGGAAACTCAGCAATTTTTTCCTCAACTGTTTTGATATCACCTTCAGCAATCAGAATATCAGCGATGCGATCGCTCTCTGAAACTGGATCTAGCACTCGTACATTTTGTAGCAATTCGCGGCTCATAACTTAAGATTCAAATATATTGAAGAAGGAAGAAGGAGGTACGAACCGCGAAGACGCGAAGGACACGAAGGAAGAAGG
>JAICRN010000342.1 GCA_025937335.1 Microcoleus sp. TY_ISSM_2_bin.22 | reverse complement strand
TTGTCTGTCAAATTCTCCCGGATTGGTATGAGATCAATCTCCGCATTTGCAAATTTTTTCACCCAATTTTGATATTGCTCTGTCGCTACGGTAAAGGGGTCAAAACCCAGGCGAATTTTAGTTGATTTTGCTGCCGATTCTACAGCCAGTTTTTCTAAAGTTTCAATTAAGGTTAAATTTCCTTCTAAACCGAGTTTCGATATTTGAATAATTCCCGTATCGACTTGCAATTCTGCTTGTTCGTAATAGCGGGAATCCACAAACAACCAAGCAGAATCTTTGCCAACCAACAAATCACCGGCGGAACCGGTAAAACCGCACATCCAAGCTCGCCGCTGCTTCGCTGCTGGAACTGATAAATTTAAATGTTCGTCAACCGCTGGGATGTAATAGCAATCTAAGTCGTAATCTGCCATCAAATCGCGCAAGTCTGCCAGTTTGGCAGCGGAGGTATCTTGAATATTTGTATTTGCTTTCAAGTTCGTGGCAACCATTTAAAAATTTCCTATTTTACTTGTTTAAAATTGTCTTCAAACCTTTAACTAATCTCCTAATACCTGCGGTGGCGGTTGCTTTCTCCAAAGCACCGTAACCAACCCGAAAATAGCAGCCGCTACCCATACCGAAGGTTGTACCGGGAAGGACTGCTACGTGATATTCGCGAATTAATTGTTCTACTAATTCCATTGTATCGAGTTCAGTATCAACTTTCAAGAAAAAGTACAATGCTCCGGTGGCCGGGGAAATTGTACACAAGTTTTGGATGGTATTGAGTTCGTCTAATACGAGTTGCCGCACAGATGCGATCGCTCTTACATAATTATCGCAGTAACCTCTACCAACTTGCAAGGCTCCCAGGGCTGCATATTGAGAAATTACTGGGGGACAAATTAAGATTGTATCTTGAATTTTTCTCACTGAAACGAGCAAGTGTTCTGGTATTACCATATACCCGATCCGCCAACTCGCAAAACCGTAGGCTTTGGAGAGGCTAAACAGAGAAATTGTATGTTCGCTGCTGTTGGGAAAAGCGGCGGGCGAACAGTGTTTGACGCCGTTATAAGTAAAATATTCGTAAGCTTCATCGCTGATGTGATAGATGTTGTGCTGGCGACAAATTTCGTTAACTTCCCGGAGTGCTTCGACCGAATAAACAACACCAGTTGGATTATTTGGTGAAATAGTAACTATGGCTCGCGTTTTGTCGGTAATTGCTTTTTTTATCGCATCTATATTAAGTTGATACTTGGCGTCGGTTTCTACTATCACTGGTCGGCAATTTGCCATAATTGTCGCCATTTCGTGGTTAAAGTAATAAGGTGATTGAATAATAACTTCGTCTCCCGCTGAAGTGATGGCGAGAAGGGCGTTGGTAAATCCCATGTTGCTGCCGGCGGTAACGACAATGCAGTTTTTGCTATTAATTTCTATGTCGTTATCTGTTTTGAGTTTGGCTGCGATAGCATCTTGTAATTGTGGAATTCCTTCCACGGCTTTGTATTTGTGATTGTCGGGGTTTGCGAAGAATTCGGGAATTCGGTCAAATGATTCTTGTGGCGGATTGTAGTAAACTACGCCTTGTCCTAAAGATATCGTTCCCGGATTTTGGCGGATCAGTTCGCCAACTACTGGAATTATTGGCGACTGTACCGATTGCATTCGATTCGGGTGATTTTTCATCATATATTATAGGTAATTGTAGGGACAGGTTTAGTGATAATATACCTCCTTAAGCAAGTTTAGTATTTCACGCACGCGCCTCTCCAGTTCAGGATCTATGTAATTCTATTTTAGAACCTTGCGGTGACTTAAACACTTTAACTTGTGCGGGCAATCTTTCGCCCAATTCTCGAACGTGGGTAATCACTCCAATCAGCCTGTCTCGCTGCCGCAAAGATTCTAAAATTTGAGTAACGCTTTCGAGAGTTTCCGTATCTAAAGTACCAAATCCTTCATCGAGAAATAAGCTGCCCAAGTGAGCTCCTTGAGACAGTTTTTCTGACAAAGCTAAAGCCATTGATAAGGAAGTGGCAAAGGTTTCGCCGCCGGAAAGGGTTCGCACTCGTCTAGCTTCGCCGCCGTTCCAATTATCTGCTACCCAGTATTCGCCGTCTTGGTTTTTTAGTTTGTAGCGATTTTCGGTTAATTCTTGCAAAATTAAGGTGGCGCTGCCGACTAATTCTGCTTCTAAATGTTCTAGAATGTAAGATTGAAATTCGTTGGATTTGAGGTTTTGCGCTAAGGTGTGATAAGTTTGCTCTTGTTCTGTGAAATTTGTGATTTGCTCTGACAGTCTTTCTGCTTGTTCGAGATTTTGGGCTGCTACTTGAATCCAAGCTAATAGTTCGGCGCGGTTGTTGTTGGCTTGTTTTAGGTTTTCTTGGGCGGTATGTTTTGCCGATCGCACTTGTGCTAAAGTATTTTCATCGGTAGTTCGGCCTGCGATCGCCTCGCTCAAATCTTTTGCGCGCGTCTCTAACTGAATTTTTGATTCGCGGTGAGAGCGAATAGCATTTTCCCAGTCTGATTGTTCCTTAACTGTTGCAACCGCTGCTAAAAATGTCTCTTCTGTGAAATCAGCCGCTGTTAATTTTGCTGACCAATCCTGGTTTAGCTGCTGTTTATGGGCTTGGGCTTTTCCAAAAACTTCTCCAGCTTGTTGCTCTCTCTCTGCTGCTTGAATAACCGTATTTTGAGCATTTTGATAAGATTTTTCGGCAACTTTCAGCAGATTTGCCAAGTCTTGCTTGTCTTCTTCTAAGGCTTTTGCTAAATTAGGATAAGGTTGATATTCGGTTATTTGATAAAGCGCATTAACACAAATTTGCAACTGCTGCTGCCGGCGGTCGGATTCGGCGATCGCATCTTGATATTCTTGCTGTTTAGCTGCTTGAGTCGCCGCTGCAAAATTAAATCTTTGTTGAAAATTCTCATATTCCAATGATGCGAGTTGGAACTGCTGCTCGGTTTCGCGATATTGCCGGTCGCTCTCTTTAAGTATTGCCAACTCCTGCTGCAACCGCAACACTTCCCACTGAGGATTTTCAATAACTAGAGTGATTTGCTGCTGCAATTCGGCAACTCTATTCGCGGTTAATTCCAACATTTGAGTAATTTCCGACTCTTTTTGCAGGCAAGCTGAAACTGCACTTTTTCCCTCAGCCGCCAACCTTTGAGCCTCTTGAAAAACCTGATTTGCCGCCGCAAATTTCCGCTGCAAACCAGCGACATCGACAATATTAGAATTCGGCAAAGGAGGGAGCAGCTCACTGTCAGGATGGACCCCCCCGCACACCGGGCAAGTATCGCCAGAACTTAGGGACATTCTGACAACAGCAACACTCTCTAAACGGGCCGCTTCCGCATTAGCAGTTTCCGCCGCTTCTAACTCGCTACCGCACTCTTTTAGCCTGATTTCGGCTGCTTTTAAATTAGCGGCCACCTTCACATAATTCTGTTGAGCGCTTTCCCTATCTGCAATAGATTTATCCAACTGTTGCTGCTGAGTTTTCTCCTGCTTGGCAATTAGCTGAACTTCCATCAATAAGGGTGCAATTTGCTGCAATTGCTCTAAACGCTTTCCTCCCGGCGCATACTGTTCGAGTTTTGCCGCTGCTTGAGTAACTCGAAAACCCGCACCTTGAATTTTAGTATTAGCAGCTTGCAGTTCTTTATCGGCTGCCATAAAAAAGCGGAGTTTTTCCTGTTGAATTTTTTGGGCTAGCGCAACTTCTTTTTCTAATTGAGTGCGCTGTTCTTCATATACTTTCGCAGCAGCTAGAGCATCTTCGCGCGCCTTAATTTGTGGTGATAATGCCTTTTCTTTAGCTTTTGCCTCGTCAAATTTCTGCTGCTCTACAGCTAGCTCTGAACGAGCTTTAATTAACAGCTTTCGCGCTGCCATCGAGGCACGTTCGGCAGTTTCATGCTGACTGCGAGCCGATCGCACTAAAGCCCAATCTCCCTGTAAATGATTGGCAGCCTGCGCTCTTTCTAAACGCTGTCCTAAAATTTTGATCTCAGCAGAATTAGCATTTAATTTAGCCAGTTCTTGTTCCAGCTCTTGCCAGCGAGCGATTTGCGAAAATAGCTGTTCCTCTTCATCTAGATCCTTCTGAGCTTTCATCACAGCGCGATCGAACTCAGGCAACTGCTGCTCTAAAATCAAAAGTTGCGATCGTCTTTGAGCCACCTCATCCGCCGTCGGCGCACTCAAATCTGCTAGCTGCCTTTCCACCATTTCCCGTTCCTGTTTCAGCAACTTTGCCAGCTCATTTGTTTCCTTCCGCATCTGCTCAAAAATCTCAAATCCCGCTAGCTGCCGCAAAATTTCCCGGCGTTTAGAAGCATCCCCTTTAATAAACTCATCAAACTTACCTTGAGGCAGAACAATTGCTCGCGTAAAAGTATCAAAATCCATTCCTAAAATCTGTTCAATGGTATTTTGAACAGCAACGATACTCGTCCCCAAAGTTTCCCATTGGCCATTTTGCCAGTTGTCCAAAATCACCTTATTTTCGGGAGATTTCGGACGAAAACGCCACCTTCGCGTCACCCTATACTGTGCCGAACCCACCGCAAAACGCAACTGCACTTTTAAATTTTCGCTGCCTTGACTTGCCAAATCACTGACTTGTTTGCCGCTGCGAGTTGTCGTGCCAAAAAGAGCGTAAGTCATGGCATCTAGCAGTGAAGATTTTCCCGCACCTGTAGCACCAGTAATTGCAAACAAATCGAGTTGAGAAAAATCTAAACGCTGTTCGCGGTGGAAGCTGGTAAATCCTTCGAGAATAAGTTCTAGTGGACGCATACTGATTTTAGTTTTAGGATTTGGGGTTTTAGATTAAATTACTCTTTACCAGGCTCCGCCTGGTAACGCATATCCGGAGGCTCTGCCTCCAATTTTTCTATTTAAGCGCGAGGCAGAGCCTCTGGATATTGGTTCCCAGACAGAGCCTGGGAAGCAGTTAATTTGAGATTTTTGATTTGGGATTGTATCTTTTTACCCATTTAATTGTTAACTGTTTCCTTAAACTTCTTGTACAAATTTTTAAATTCCTCTAATACGGCAGGTTTCGGTGTCGTTCCCAATCGGTTTTGATAATAGTTGCAAAACTCTGCTGCCGGATCGAAATTATTGGGATCGATATTAGTTATTTCTGTTGCTTCTAGGGCTGGATCTGGATAGCGCGGTTCAATTAACAGCGCTTGAGAACAGATTTGACGCACTCGATCGGCAAGTCCGATTTGCGGACTGTCTAGTTCGACAATTACTTTCAAGAAACCCGGATGATACTGATGAGCTTCTAAAGTTTCATCAAGATTGTCGTTCTGACATTTAAGCACTTTTAACGGCTTGTGGCAAGCCACAGGCTTAAATTCCACCTTTGCCTGACTTCCCGGCTCAACTTCTATCAAGCAAAATCCTTTTTCCTGTTCCGCTTCTCCAAAATCTAACTGAATCAAGGAACCGGAATAATAAGCGGGAGAAGTCTCAGAAACCCGCTGGTGAATGTGGATGTGTCCGAGGGCAATATACTGAGCTTCTGGGGGCAGAGTTTGCGATGACAGGAGGTATTTTTCTCGCGTGTAATAAGCGACTTCGGATTTTGCCAATCGAGCGCCGTCAATACTCATGTGTCCCATGAGAAAATTGACAGTATTGTCTCTAAAATCCCTGGTTAAATCTTCAAGTAAATATGCTACGATTTCGCGGTAATCTTTTCGGCGATCGGCATCGCCAGACTGCCAGAGAGAATTAGCATCTAACAGTCTTTGTTCTGAAGCAAAAGGCATCGCTCCCACACAAAGTTTACCGCTTTTTGTATTAAGAGTAATTGTGCCGCCGTCTGCGGAAAGCCTGGGTTTGCCTAAAGCGCGCACGCCCGCGAGGGAAAGCAATTGCGCGATGCTGTCGATGCGGGATGCCGAATCGTGATTACCGGCGATCGCAATTGCGGGAATTCCTGCCGCTTGGAGTTCGTAGAAAAAGTTATAAGCAATGCGTTCGGCGTAAGCGGTGGGGTTGGGCACGTCGAAAATGTCGCCGGCGACGAGCACAGCATCGACATCCAAGGCTTTTGCTTGCTTCAAAATCTGTTCCAGGGCGATCGCTATTTCGGAAGTGCGATCGATCCCTCGAAAACGTCGCCCTAAATGCCAGTCAGCAGTATGAATTATTCGCATAGTACGAGGAGTATTTTTTTTATGTTAACTGAGATGTTGTACCATTTTCAAGAACCGGCAAGATGCCCGTTCCACAAAGAATAAATTTGTTGT
>JAICRN010000052.1 GCA_025937335.1 Microcoleus sp. TY_ISSM_2_bin.22 | reverse complement strand
TTGTTGAAACTTCGAGAAAGAAAAGTACAAAATCAGTAATCGCTAATAATGAGTAGTTTCTAATTAGTAAAATCCCAACATAACAACTACCAATAGCTAATCCTGGCGATATAAATAGCAATCCTCTCATCATGTGCAAACTTTTTTTTCTTTAAGAATGTGTCTTCTTCTTGCATAGGTTAATTAAAAAAAAAGCCGGTTGCGTGTTTTCCGAAAGGATTGCTATAGCTTGTTCGGAGGGCGAATAAAAGCGATAGTTTTAGTAATAAGTCCAGGAACCCAGAAACCGCGTTTTCCTACAAAAAAACATAACATCGCGCAGCACCATCCGTACCCGTAGAAAAACCCAGAAGGCTTGAGTTGTTCGAGGTGTCGATCGAGTTTGACAACACTAATTATTAATTTTTATGTCTGTAGTACACTCTTGAGAGTAGTTTGTGATAAAGTCGCGGCGATGAGTAAGTCTATAGACTTAAGCAGCCATCCAGCTCGTTAAAAAGTTTATAATTAAAAGAAGAGACAGATTTTTATCGGAAATTGATTCGATTAGTTGCAGTTCCAAATATCTACTGAATTCTGCTAATTATATCTACCTAAATGGAAAATGCAAAACTTTTTAGCCGATCGCTTAGCGGGTAAGTTAACAAGTGTCGCTGCCGTTGACCGCAAACAGAAAAATGGCATAAATTACAAAGCAATACCACCGCAAGCGGCGGCTGAGGTGTTACGGCAAATTGTAAAATTTTGGTAAAGTTATTGAACGACTTGGGACGAAGCTCAGCCACACCCGAAAAAGTTGCCAGAGTCCCCCTGAGACCCCAAATACAAGCACAACACAGCAGACAGAAATGCAGTCGGATACAACTCTCTCTTCAGTTAGTAAAAAAAAAATTGCAGCCAACATAACATAGGGATTTAGTTATTTTTGTATACTAGGTGAAAGTTGTGAGAACTATTAGAAGGAAGTGGAACCGACCAACCAAGAATTTCCTGTGATATCCTTAAGTCAATGGTGAAAGTATCAACCAGAAAGTCCGCACAACTGAGCTGATTTTACCAACAAAATCTCAAAGAGGTCAACATGGAAAGAGAACAGGACGCTCATATCGTACCCATTAGCAGCCAGAGCAGACAGGTGCAACAATTTTCCGTTGACGAGGGAGAAGAATTAAGCGCGCAGCCTCAGAAAGGATTGAATTTAAAACCGTTGTTGAGGACTTTTCAGCGAAAAGCCCTAATCATTATTGGGATTATAGGTCTAGCAGGCGGTGGAGTTACTTATCAGATCAAGGGAAGTAAGCAAACATATCAAGGCGATTTTCGGATGCTAGTGGAACCGGTGACAACGGAGGCAAGAATTGCTGACCCCGCTGCCCTAGCCAATCGCGGCGAGGGGGGGGCAGTGCCTAGTAGAGAATTTTTTAGTTTGGACTACGCAACTCAACTTCAAATTCTCCAAAGTCCTCAGATGCTGTCGGCTATTGTTAAACAAGTCCAAAAAAGATATCCAGAATTTACTGAGGAACTTCTTCAAAAAGAATTGCTCGTTTTGCGGATCGGACAAGATGAGATGACGATTACTAAAATTTTGGAAGTTCGCTTCATGGGGACTGACCCTCAACTAGTTGAGTTTGTTTTACAAGAAACTAAAAAGAAATATTTAAAATACAGTCTTGACGAACGCAAGAGTAGCATTGGTGAAGGTGTTAAATTTATTGAAGACCAGCTTCCGGGACTCAACAAGCGCGTAAACGATCTGAAGTCCGAGTTACAGGTGATACAGCAGCAGCAAAAGATTAGCGATCCTAAAGAACAAGGCGCGCAATTGATCCAGCAAGTTCGCACCGTAGAAACTTTAGAGTTAGAAACTCAAAGGCTGCTGCAGGAACAGAAAACTCTGTATGCTAACTTGCAAAAACAATTAGATTTTACACCAAATGAAGCTATTGCCGCTTCAGCTTTAAGCGAAGAACCTCAATATAAAGATTTGCTCGCCAAGGTTAAGGAGGTAGAAGGTCAGATTGCTGTAGAAACAGCTCGTTTTAAATCTGCTAACCCTATAGTGGAAGCTTTAGAGCGCAAGCGGGCAAATTTAGTAGCTTTGCTCAACCAGCAAACCGATCGAATTTTGGGGCAAAATTTAGTAGGCACGGCAGCCAATCCTAAAGTTCAGAATTTTCAAAATTCGATTCGCATAGGCTTGATTAAACAATTGGTTGATACTGCCAACCAAGTTCAAGTCTTAGAAGCTCGCAGTCAGGCAATCGCCCAAACTAAAAATGATTTGAACCGAGAAGCAAGAGAATTTCCCAGCATAGCCCGCCGCTACAACGAACTGCAACAGCAATTAGAAATAGCTGCCCGCACCCGCGATCAACTTTTAAGTCAGCGGGAAACTCTCCGCGTCCAAGCAGCTCAAAGCCAAGTACCTTGGGAAATAATTTCTGAACCCCGGATACCGCGAGAGCCTAATGGCAAATTGATTCCAGTTGCATCAAAAAATAAAAATAAATTCGTGATGGGAGTTGTTGGGGGGCTAGTTTTGGGTTTGGCAGCAGCTATCCTCATTGAAAAAATCCGCAATATTTTCTACTGTGCTGATGACGTTAAAGATGCGGTTGAAGCGCCTTTATTGGGAGCAATTCCTCTGGACAAAAATGCTAAAATATTTCCGCCTTCTATTGCTAATTCCTATGCTTATCTTGAAGGAAAAGAGGGTAATAAGAAAATTGCTTCGGAATTTATAGAAGCTTTTGACTCTCTTTATACTAATATCCGCTTTCTTTCTTCAAACCGAACAATTAGCTCTTTGGTAGTTGGTTCGGCTACAGTTGGCGAAGGCAAATCTACCGTTGCTTTAAACTTAGCTCACGTGGCAGCGCTGGCGGGTCAGCGAGTGCTGTTAGTAGACGCGAATTTGCATTCGCCCAGCCTGCACTTGCTGTTGGAACTGCCTAATGTCAAGGGATTGAGCAACTTGCTCGACAATCAAAGCGAACCCAATGAAATTATCCAGCGATCGCATCTAGCAGATAATCTTTTTGTATTAACTGCCGGTCTCCCTCATGCCGGTACAGCCAGACGGCTGGCGTCATCTCAGATGCAGTATTTAATGGAAGAACTTCAGGCAAAATTTGACTTAGTGATCTACGATACACCGCCGCTGGTGGACAGTAAAGATACGAATTTTTTAGCAGCGCGCACAGATGGAATACTGCTGGTTGTAGCAATTCGCCAGGTCAAGTTTTCTGTAGTCAAAAAAGTTGTCAGTCAATTAGAAAATTTTGGCATACCGTGCTTGGGCACAGTTGCTAATCATGCCACCAAAGGCAAGAAGTATCAAGCATCTAAATCCTCAGTTGTTGAAGAGAAAAATGAATATTTGAACTTTTCACCAGCAGCGTCTGGCATCCGCAAACTAGCTCCCAAAAAAGAGTGAGAGCAAAAAGATGACCCCACCCCAAAATGGATACCGTGCCACGTACTCCTGTAGTGGAGATCCCAAAATTTTAGACTCTTGTTCAAGCTCCAGATTCAATGCTCCAAGTAAATCTAAAATCGTTCTCCTCTAGCGCTCACGCCGAAATCAAAAATCAAAAATCAAAAATCAAAAATCAACTGACGGCGGACTAATTCCCCTCCGGCTTGGTAGGAAATGTGACAATAAAATTAGTCCAGCCATTGCTGCTTTCAACCTCAATTTTTCCCTGCAACTGTTCGACAAGTTTTTGAACCAAAGCTAAACCCAAACCTGTACCTCCTTGTTTCCAGGGGTCGGCGTTGGGAACGCGATAAAATTTCTCAAAAATTCGAGGTAATTCCTGTATCGAAATGGACGATTGATTGCTGAGTGTAAATTCGATTTCGGCAGGGACATCACTTGCTTGTCGCGGATTTTGCCCTTGTCCTCCCTCTTCCCCGACTCCTTTTTTGCACTCAACTTTCAGAGAGATTTCGCCGTCATTGGCAGTATATTTGCAGGCATTGTTGAGGAGTTCTGCTAAAATTCGTCCCAAACTAGCGCGGTTGGAACTGATCGTGGGGAGGTGGCGCGAGCACTCTACTCGCAAATGCTGGTGACGGTTGTGGGCGCGGGTGTAAAACGGGTCGATAATAGTAGGCAGCCAGACTTCTAAGTTTACTGGTTCCAGATCGATCGGACAAGCTGCTGTTTCGAGCCGCTGCAAATCGAGCAAAGCATTAATTAAATCTGTTTCTCTAGTACATTCTGTTTCTAAAATTTCTAAATAAATCTGACGCCGCTCTGGTGTGGGAGAAATTTTCAGCATATGAATGGCCATTTTCATATTAGCTAAAGGCGTCCGCAGTTCGTGAGAAACTGTGCTGAGAAATTCATCTTTGAGGACGTTTAAATGCTGGAGTTCGTGAACTTTTTGCTGCAATTCGGCGGTGCGTTCTTGGACTTGGCGTTCGAGATCGGTGTTGAGATTTTGCACTTGCTGATAGAGTTGGGCTTGCTGAATGGCGATCGCGATTTGAGTTGCCAGTTGCAGCAGCAAATCTACTTCCGAAGGCTGCCACTGACGGGATTCGGAACACTGATGGACACACATCATCCCCCACAAATTGCCGTCTTGCAAAATTGGTACAATCAAATAAGCTTTGATTTGTGCTTGCTGGAACCGCGCATATTTTTCGGCGCTCAAACAGGCTTGGTCGATGTCGGGGACGGCATAAATTTCCTGTTCGATCGCCGAAGCAGATTCTTGCCAAATATTATCAGGCAGGATTTCTCCCAAGATAGAAGACCAATTTTCGGCAACGGATTCTGCCACTACAATTCCGGAATTGCACGACTCTAAATGCAGGATTGCTACTCGGTCAGCTTGCAAAACTTGGCGTACTTCATCGACGCTGGCGTGGAGAATTTCTTCTAGGTTTAAGGATTGGTGAATCCGCAAGGAAATGTGAGTTAACAGCCGATCGCGCTGCAATTGTTCGTGGAGTTTGGCTGTCCGTTCCCGCACCTGCTCTTCCAGTTTGGCGTTGCGGCTTTGCAGCAGTTCCACTTTTTCGGCTTGCAGTTGATAAACCGACTGCTGCAACTGTTTGACAACTCGGTACATTTCTGTCGGGTCGAGGACTCTGAGCAAGTTGGTTTGAGTAATAATTCCCAACAGTTCTCCGCGCCCCCCGCACACGACCAACCGGTGCACTTGTTCCTGCTGCATTTGTTTGTGCGCCGTCCATAGGGAATCGGAAGGTTGAAGACATTGCAGGGGAGTTCTCATGACTTTTTGAGCTGGGGTTTGGTCGAAATTTAGTTCGAGAAACTGTGCCTGCACGATGTCGTATTCGGTAATTATTCCCAAGGGTTTGTGAAAGGAATAGTGAAAAATGGAGGTATAGTCATCTTTGGGCTTCTCCATTGTTAATTCTTTGTTTTTTGTAATGACTACGCAACTGACTTGATGCTCTGACATCAGTTCGGTTATTCTTTTGAGCGAAGCGGTGTGGGGCGCTGTAATTGGCGCAGTCATCAATTCAGCTACCCGCCGCAGTTTGAGAATGTTTGAAGGCTGCAATACTTGACGAATTCTTTCCCGCGTCAGCACTCCTACCAAGTGGCCCAATTGATTGACTATCGGCAAATAGCGAATCTTGTGCTGGCGAAATAAGGATAAAGCGGCGAACACGTCTTGGTCGTCGGATTCTGTGAGGGAGACCGACACCGGGGACATCACTTCGGAAATTGGTATTTTGTGCAGGGCTACTTTGTGCTGGCTGTCTATTTTGCCAGAAGCTATCAGCCTCACTAAGTCGGCGGGAGTTAATATGCCGATTAACAGCCCGCGGCTGGGGTTGTCGGATAAGTTGCCTGCGGTAATAGTCTGCTGGTTCTGCACGACGATCACGCAGCGCGCTTTCACCTTGTCCGGCGCGGACGCTTCGTTCATCGATCCGCGGTCTGAGGGTAAAGGTGTTTTGACTAGGGGACAACTGTTTTGCAACTGATTCATCAGGGCGATCGCCACTGCTAAGGAAGTTTCTGGCCCGGCAGTTAGGGGATACCGGTCGATCGCTTGTTCTAAGGCTGACGAGTAAAAAGGCGGGTGGTAAAACGGCATAGTTGATTGCAGGTTGTCAGAGGGCGGCTAACGATCGGGCAAAGCCTTGGGGAACGGCAGAAACACCTCGCCTGTGCTTGGGATTTAAATAATAGACTTTCTAATTTATTATTTCCACGCAATCTCAGCTTTAGATGAATGGTGTCACTAATTTGCTATCTCACCGATCTCAAATCCTTGGGCGGTTTTTACTGCCTCCTTTTCTCCTGAGACTCCCCTATAATCAAAATAACCCGAATGTAAAGTTTTACTACAAGATTTATCCATAATGACAACTTTAAGCTTAGAGCAAATTGCCGCCAAGTTAGAAAGCGAAAATTCAGCCGATCGAATGGTGGCTTTGGCCAACTTGCGGAACGTGCCTGCTGCAGAGGCGGTGCCTTTGATTAAAAAGGTGTTGAACGACGAAAGTTTGCAAGTGCGATCGATGGCTGTGTTTGCTCTCGGGGTCAAACCCACAGCAGAGTGCTATCCCATTCTAGTCAAATTGCTAGAAACTGACCCCGATTACGGCATTCGCGCTGACGCTGCGGGTGCTTTGGGCTATCTCGAAGATATCAGAGCTTTTGACGCTTTGGTGCGCGCTTTTTATGAGGATACGGAATGGCTGGTGCGCTTCAGCGCTGCTGTTTCTCTGGGGAATCTCAAAGATCCCCGGGCTCGCGACGTGCTGCTAAAAGCTCTCGACAGCGAGCAAGTGGTGATCCAGCAGGCGGCAATTTCGGCTTTGGGGGAAATTAAAGATCTTGGGGCGATCGATCGCATCCTCAATTTTGCTCAGTCGGAAGATTGGCTGATCCGTCAGCGGCTGGCAGAAGCTTTGGGCAATTTGCCGAGTGTTAAGAGCGTTTCCGCTTTAAAATACTTAGAAAAAGATAGCAATTCTCAAGTATCTGAGGCGGCAAAAATTTCTCTCGATCGTTTGTCAAAAGCAGAAGCGTGACATAAAACTTTTAGTATGTTGAGAAACCCGGTTTATTCAATAAACCGGGTTAATCCTTATTTTAGCAATCTTAATAAAATTTATATAGCAATCCTAAATGATTATACTCGTTACCGGGCTCTGCCTGGTAACGCATATCCGGAGGCTCTGCCTCCATTGTCTGGGCCGAGGCAGAGCAAGAGTGACATCCGTTCCCAGGCAGAGCCTGGAAGTTAACCAGTTATTGAAATTGATTTAGGATTGCTATAGAGCATTGAGTAAAACCAGAATATACTATATAAGCTGCTACGGCAAATCGCAAGTTAAAATAGTTCTTTATATCCTTTAACCAAAACTAGCCATGAATCAAGCCCCCAATCCTTTTAACTCAAATCCCTCCAATCCGCTAGACCCGTTGGAGCAAGAACTGAACGAGCAAGGTGAAGGCTTGCCGAGACAGTACCACCCGGCTACTAAAAAAACTCTGCAAAAAGTCTTTATTATCCTGGTAGTTGTCGGGGCAATTATTGGGGGAATTCTATCTATAGGGGTGATTTCGCTGATGCAGAAGGCGGGACTGACAGATGTGCCGGCAAGGGTACAAAGTCCTAAGTGAAGCGGTGGGTTGAGCGTACCGTTCGCGATCGCCGAGCCTTAATTATAGTATCGTTCAATATCGCGCCCGTGTGGCGCGAAATTAAGACGCGATCGCGAGCCTCGTAAAAAAAAAATCTTAATATTTTCATTATTTTATTTGATGCAACTGTGTCTCTAAAATCCAATTCGGTGCTGTAGGGGCCCCGGCCAAAAACAGTTTTAAATAAACCACACTTATTCTGAGTTATAAAATGTTACTTGTTGCGCTATTTATTGCCACGTTTTTTTTAGCATACTGCAATGGTGCTAATGATAATTTTAAAGGCGTAGCTACACTGTTTGGCAGTCAGACGACGAACTATAAAACAGCAATTGCTTGGGCAACGATGGCAACTTTTGCAGGTTCAATATTTTCTATTTTTATAGCAGAAACGCTGGTAAAAAGCTTTTCGGGAAAAGGGCTAGTTCCCGACTATATCGCCAATGCCCAAGATTTTCATTTGGCAGTCGCGATCGCTGCGGGTTTAACCGTTATTCTTGCTACCTTAACTGGATTCCCTATTTCCACAACTCACGGTCTTACAGGTGCTCTTGTCGGTGCAGGTTTAGTAGCAATTGCTACTGAAGTTAATTTTACAGCATTGCAGAACACTTTTCTAATGCCTTTGTTGCTGAGTCCCATGATTGCGATTCTATTAGCAGCTTTAATTTATGGGCTGTCTCGCTACCTGCGAGTTTATTTAGGAATCCAGAAAGAATGGTGTATTTGCGCTGGTCAAAATCAACAGATTATTCCCATTCCCCAGCCGGATGCAACTAACATACTTAAGTGCATCACCACCGCTGATGTCGCGGTCGATTCTCTAGATAAATGCACGCAAAGATACCTGGGAAATTTCTTACAAATTCCCAGCCAAAAGTTAGTGGATGTTTGCCATTTTATGAGTGCGGGCATCGTCAGTTTTGCCAGAGGATTGAACGATACTCCGAAAATTGTTTCGCTCATGTTAGTCGGTCAATCAATATCAGTTCAGTGGGGAAGTTTAGCAGTAGCTTTGGGAATGGCACTCGGCGGTTTATTGAACGCTCAAAAAGTGGCCGAAACAATGAGCAAAAAGCTGACATCAATGAATACCGGTCAAGGGCTGGTGGCAAACTTAGTGACGGGATTTTTAGTTATTGCTGCCAGTCGTTATGGACTTCCAGTTTCTACTACTCATGTTTCGGTAGGTTCAATCTTTGGTGTCGGATTGATTTCAAAAAAAGCTAATGTGTGCGTTTTCTATCAGATTATACTATCATGGATTTTGACCTTGCCAATTGCTGCGGTAATCAGCGGCTGTGCTTACTGGGTGTTGCATCGGTAAGAGAATTAATCGTTAGTCCTAGAAGAGAAAGAGTTCGCAGTTGATTTGGGATTGCCATCATAAGGATAACGTTATGAAATCTAACGGTAAAAACAATAAATCGCGTCAGGAGTTTTTGAATAAAATTTTAAGGGTAATTTATGGTTAAAAATTCTCCGATCGCGCCGCCTGTTGCAGATAAATCGATCGCTGCTGGCTTTCACGCTCTTTCTGACCCCCTGCGGATTCAGATTTTGGAGTTGTTGCGGGAACAGGAGTTGTGCGTGTGCGATTTGTGCGATCGGCTTTCTGTCCATCAGTCTAAACTCTCTTTTCACCTCAAAGCCTTGAGGGATGCAGCTTTAGTCCGCAGCCGCCAAGAAGGCCGCTGGATTTACTACAGCCTCAATTTAGCTCAGTTTGTCGCGCTCGAACAGTACCTCGCCGAATACCGCCGCTTCAGCCAGATCCTGCCGGCGCGCCCTTGTTCCGACGCGGGTTAACCCATCAACATTTCTTAATCACTCAAATACTGATATCGATTGTTTGATAATTGACATATCAAATTTTATTGATATGATGGGATGGCAACAATTAGTTCAGAGCGATGGATGCAACAGCTCATCGGTTAGCTTGTGCTCGGCCCGATTGCAGGCGAGAGGCGATCGCCGAATTTCTAGGTACATTTATTTTGGTTTTTGCAGGCACCGGTGCGGTGATGGTGAACAAAACTAGCGCTGGTTCCGTAACTCATTTAGGTATCAGTTTTGTATTTGGTGCAGTAGTAACTGCGATGATTTACGCCCTAGGACACATCAGCGGCGCGCACTTTAATCCAGCCGTAACTTTAGGGTTTTGGGCGAGCGGTTTTTTCCCAAAATACAAAGTTTTGCCTTACGTTTTAGGGCAGTGTGCGGGTGCAATCGCAGCTTCTAAACTGCTGCTAATTACTTTAGGTGAAGTAGCAAATCTCGGTGCAACTATCCCTCTCAATGGTAACTGGTGGCAGTCTCTAATTTTAGAAACTGTTTTGACCTTTATCTTAATGTTTGTTATCCTCGGTTCTGGATTAGATAGACGCGCTCACATCGGCTTTGCCGGGATAGCAATTGGGTTAACTGTAGGGTTAGAAGCTGCATTTATGGGGCCGATTACCGGAGCGAGCATGAATCCGGCACGGTCTCTCGGCCCGGCTTTAGTTGGCGGCATTTGGGAACACCATTGGGTTTACTGGGTGGCTCCGATTTGGGGAGCACAATTAGCAGTCGCAGTTTATCGAGAACTGTCTAACGGATTTCGGGATTTTAATTATTAAAAGCATCATGGCAAATTTTACGCACAAACCGAGAATTCTGTTTTTATACGGCTCGTTAAGAGAGCGTTCTTACAGCCGCTTGTTGGCGGAAGAAGCGGCGAGAATTATTGAGAATTTCGGTGCAGAAGTTAGGTTCTTTAATCCTCTAGAATTGCCGATTTACGGCAGCGTTCCCGATACTCATCCGAAGGTTCAAGAGTTGCGGGAATTGAGCCTGTGGTCGGAGGGTCAAGTGTGGTCTAGCCCAGAAATGCACGGCAATATTACCGGCATTATGAAAAATCAAATTGACTGGATTCCTTTAAGTATTGGGGCTGTCAGACCGACTCAAGGCCGAACTTTGGCGGTGATGCAAGTCAGCGGCGGTTCCCAGTCTTTTAATGCTGTCAATACTTTGAGAATTTTGGGCCGCTGGATGCGGATGTTTACGATTCCGAATCAGTCTTCGGTTGCGAAGGCTTATCAGGAATTTAATGAAGATGGGACGATGAAAGATTCGCCTTACCGCGATCACGCGATCGACGTGATGGAGGAACTGTACAAGTTTACCTTGCTGTTGCGGGAGCAAACCGACTATTTGACCGATCGCTACAGCGAACGCAAGGAACAAGCCGCTAAAGAGGCGATCGCCGTCGCAAATCGCGCCCTTGAGGTTAACTCTGCTAATAGTATCTAAAGTTGGCATTTTCCTAGGAGGTATCCAAAATAACTGATGAAAAATTCAACCATTTTAAACCAACTTTCCTTTTTAGACCGTTACCTAACCTTATGGATTTTTCTGGCAATGGTCATCGGCATTGCCTTGGGAGTTTTCATCCCAGGTATCGAAGGATTTATCAACCAATTTCAATTTGGAACAACTAACATCCCGATTGCCATTGGCTTAATTCTGATGATGTATCCACCCCTTGCCAAGGTGCGATATGAAGAGTTAGGGGATATATTTCGCAATCCTAGGATTCTAGGTCTCTCGTTATTGCAAAACTGGGTAATCGGCCCGATTTTAATGTTTGTGTTAGACATCACTTTTCTACATGATTACCCTGAATATATGGCTGGCTCGATCATGATTGGAATAGCCCCCTGTATTGCGATGGTAATTGTCTGGAGCGAGTTAGCCAAAGGAGATACTGAATATACAGCCGGACTTGTGGCATTCAACAGTATTTTTCAAGTTTTATTTTACAGCGTTTATGCCTGGTTTTTTCTCACAGTTTTACCGCCATTATTTGGCTTAAAAGGCAGCGTTGTTAACATAGGAATTGGAGACATTGCTCAAACTGTTTTAATTTATTTAGGGATTCCATTTCTGGCAGGATTTTTAACTCGCACCGGGTTAATCAAAGCCAAAGGAAAGCGCTGGTATCACAGCGAGTTCATTCCTAAAATCAGTCCACTTACACTGATTTCTCTTTTGTTTACCATCGTAGTCATGTTTAGCTTAAAGGGAAATTTAATTGTTCAGATTCCCAGGGATGTTGTGCGGATAGCGATTCCGTTGCTGCTCTACTTTGTGCTAATGTTCTTAGAAACTTTCTACATGGCATGGAAAATAAAAGCTGACTATGCGAAATCAGCAAGTTTAGCTTTCACTGCTGCTAGCAATAACTTTGAATTAGCCATTGCTGTCACGATTGCCGTGTTTGGTATTAACTCCGGTGCTGCCTTTGCTGCGGTGATTGGTCCCTTAGTAGAAGTTCCTGTGCTGATTAGTTTAGTTAACCTGGCACTGTGGTTTGAGAAGCGATTTTTTAGACGTAATACGCCCGAGTCTGTCTAGCCTAGTCATACAATTTCCGACAAGCAATAACCAACAAAAACCATGAAAAAAGTAATGTTTGTTTGCAAAAGAAACTCCTGCCGATCGCAAATGGCAGAAGGATTCGCTAAAACCATCGGAGACGGCAAGATTGCAGTCACCAGTTCCGGGTTAGAATCAAGCAGAGTTCATCCGACAGCAATTCAAGTCATGTCAGAAATCGGCATCGACATCACCGATCAAACCTCCAACCCATTAAACGAATTCAATGCAGAAGACTACGATGCCGTAATTTCTCTCTGTGGCTGCGGCGTGAATTTACCCGAAGCGTGGGTATTGCGAGAAGTGTTTGAAGATTGGCAACTCGACGACCCCGACGGACAACCCATCGAAACTTTTCACCGCGTTCGAGATGAAATTAAGGCACGAGTTGAGAAATTAGTGGACTCTCTAAAGTAAGATTAGTGCCAAAATTAGAATTCTTGCCTTGTCGGTTTTAACTCAGCTCTTGTAGTATTGTCAATAAGCCTTTTAGGAACAGGCAAGATGCCTGTGAAGCGAGAAAATTCCTCTCCTGTGGAACAGGCATCTTGCCTGTTTTCAATAATGGTGCAAGATGTGAGTTTCAATTAACTTTGTAGCGACAGTTAAAATTTGTCGCTGTCGCATCCAAAGAATTAGTGCTAAATTATGAGAGGCGTTCCGCCGGAACGTCTCTACATTCGTTGCGAGCACAGACCAAAAGGTTAGCAAATGATTCAGACAGCAGTCACCCCTTTCAAAAACAAACTTCACTCAGCTTTAACTAAAAAGCAGATTACAGTTTTACAAATTAATCTCGGCAAACGCTGCAACCTAGCTTGCACTCACTGCCACGTAGAAGCTAGCCCGAAACGAACAGAAGAACTTTCCCCGGAAATTTGCGACCAATTAATTGAAATCATTCGCCGCTTTCCTCAAATTCAAACTGTTGACCTCACCGGCGGTGCTCCCGAAATGCTTTACGGTTTTAAACCGCTGGCGGAAGCTGCCAGGGCGGCAGGTAAAGAGGTCATTGTTCGTTCTAATTTGACGATTTACTTTGAAAAAGGTTTTGAAGATATTCCCGAATATTGCGCGCAGCAGCAACTCAGAATTGTGGCGTCGCTTCCCTGCTACCAAGCTGACAACGTGGACAAAATGCGCGGCAGCGGTGTTTTTGAAAGTTCGATTCGGGCGCTGCAAAAGCTAAATCAGTTGGGATACGGGAAAAACCCAAATTTAATTCTGGATTTGGTGTACAATCCACAAGTGCCGGCAACAGACAAGTTTTCGCTAACACCGGAACAAGGCAAGTTAGAGCAAGATTACAAGGTTTATTTAGCCGAACATTTTGGGATTTGTTTTAATCAATTGTTCGCGATTACTAATTTGCCGGTGGGACGGACTAAGTTTCATTTGGAACATAAGAAACTGCACAAGCCTTATCTCGGGTTTTTGGAGGATAATTTTAATCCCGGTACTCTGGAACATTTAATGTGCCGTAACGAATTGTCGATCGACTATTTGGGCAATGTCTACGACTGCGATTTTAACCAAATGGAAAATCTGCCGGCAAAAACTGGCAGTGGAGAAAAGATAACTGTTGCTAAGTTGCTCGAATCTGGCAGTTTAGATGTGATTCAAGAGGTACAAACTGCGGCTTATTGTTACGGCTGTACGGCGGGTAGCGGTTCTAGCTGCGGCGGTACTTTGATTTAATTTAAGGGAAAAGTTGCGGTTTATATCATCAACGGGATGAAATACTGTAGGGACACGGCACTGCCGTGTCCCTACCCTGGAAACGACGGTGTATGCAATTTAGACTGGGGAGTTTAGGTAATGAATGATTCGCGATCGCCTGCTGAAAATCCGCCGCCATCAAATAGGTGGAAGCTAATTTTAGGGATTGGTTTAGCTGTGGCTTTGATTGTGGCGGCAAAGTTTTTTAACTTCCAAGGAATTCTGAAAAATGCGCTGGAGTCGATCGCCAGTCTCGGCCCTTGGGGCCCGGCAGCTTTTATTCTAATTTACATTGTCGCAACGGTTCTATTTATCCCCGGTTCTTTGCTGACTCTCGGTTCTGGCGTTTTGTTCGGAGTCGTTGGCGGTTCGGTTTGTGTTTCCATCGCCTCAGTTTTAGGCGCAACTTGCGCTTTTTTGGTAGGGCGGTATTTAACTCGCGACTGGGTTTCCAAACAGATAGAGGGCAATCAAAAATTTAAGGCGATCGACTCCGCAGTTGCCTCAGAAGGATGGAAAATTGTGCTGCTGACGCGGCTTTCTCCCATTTTTCCGTTTAATTTGCTTAACTATGCTTTTGGAGTCACGCAGGTATCTCTAAAAGACTATTTTTTCGCATCTTGGATCGGCATGATTCCCGGAACTGTCATGTATGTTTATATCGGTTCCCTGGCCGGGAGTTTGGCTGCACTCGGATCGCCAGGGCGATCGCGCACTGCTGCTGAGTGGGCTCTCTACGGCATTGGTTTGCTAGCAACGATCGCCCTCACCGTTTATGCAACCCGCTTGGCAAAAAAAGCTTTAGATGAAAAAATTTCCCCTTGAACCTACAGCGCAAATTAGTAAATTTGTCAATAAGTATTTACCCTTAAGTTAGAATACATTGCTAATTTAAAAAACTCCGTGTTTTCTCTGTGTTATTTACAATTATTTTGTTATACAAACGAGATAGATGTTAAAGATATCGTAAAGCAAAAACCTCAAGTAGGTCAACCGAAGGTCGAAATATAAAATTGATGCCAAAATAGAAGGCGAGCGCCCAACCATAAGAAAAATTGTTTCGAGTCAGGAATGTAAGTAATACCATTTTAGATTTTAGATTTTAGATGGCGACTGACTGATGACTACCAGGGTTTGAATCTTGG
>JAICRN010000759.1 GCA_025937335.1 Microcoleus sp. TY_ISSM_2_bin.22 | reverse complement strand
TCCGCTGTAACAGGCGATCGGCATCAGCAGGAGTCAATCCAAAGCCATTTTTATCGATCGGGCGAGTAACTACATTCCAAAATTCAACGCAGTTTTGTGATGATACTTGCAGTTTATATCCATCCTGTCGCAATTTTTTTACGGCAGTTCGGATGACAGGGTATAAAGGATGAGAGCGATCGGCAAACAAATCTGAGCAAAATATTCGTATCCACAAGACATAACATTGCTATGGATGATCCTCATAGATACCAGCACGACTCACCGCAAAATCCGATAGCGTAGGGACATTTACTCCCCTGTTTTTAATGAACTCATAGGCCACTTCATCTAAAAGTATTTCAAACTCGCGATCGCCCATTTCTGCGTCAGAATCGCTTGCCTTTGATGACAAGCCAGACCCTAACTGCCAATTTAAGAAATCAACAAAATTAAGAACAACTTCTAGTTGCGGTTTAGCTAAATAACGCAGCTTACTTACAATGCTTTCAATTACAGCTTCCATACATTTATAGTTGAGCTTTAATTGTGATTAACTTGATATAATTATAGCAAAAATATTCAATTTTGTCAAAATCCACCGACTTTAGCTATGAGACGATGGTTGAAACCCCATCAAGCTGATTATTTTTCGTTTATTTTTCGTCCAGATTCGGAGGAAATTGTGTTGTGGAGAAATTAAACTATACTGAAGCGATCGAGAAAATTATCAACAACTTCTCAGACATGGTTGTACGAGAAGGAACAGAATTTAAAATTATTCGCGATTGCGAAAGCGGTAATTACCTGGTGATTCTCGCAGGCTGGAACGACCAATTAAGAGTCTACGGCGTTTCAGTTCACATTGAACTCAAAGATGATAAAATCTTGATTCAGCAGGATAGGACGGATACAAGAATAGCTCAAGAATTAGTCGAACTCGGAGTGCCAAAAACTGATATCGTACTTGCTTTTAAGTCGGCTTTTACTAGAAAGTTTACAGAATACGCTGTTAGTTAAAATTCTTCCACCCTTGCCTTGCGGCTTTTGTTTGTGTAGACGCGGTTTCTAACCGCCTGGTTTCAACCGCCCGATTCGATGAATTCTTCAACCCGCTTTCGTCGGGTTTTGTCTGTGTAGACTCCATTTCTAACCGCCGGGAATCTAATCATCCTCATCCAATCCCAGCGGCACAAAATACTGACTGTAAACCACACTATCGGGCTCCCAAAGCGGCCGCCAATAAACATTTTGTATCACCGCCTTCTCCCCATCACCATCAGCAGGCCACTGAAAACTGACGATCGCCATATTGCTATATCCCACAATCTCATTACCCTCTTGCAGCCAGCGATTGCGCCACAACAGCGATATAAAATTCCACAACCTACGCAGGAATGGCAATTGTTTATTTTTATGCGATCTCTCTGACGCAGTTCCCTTTTCTAGCACCAAAAACACCCGAGCTCTTTGCCGTTTAATCCAGTCAATCCGATACCCCCAATCAGGCAGAGATTGTCTGTTCCTGACAGCAGCCGCCAGAGCTTTCTTTTTGCCACTCCTCGAAATTTTCATTAATTCCAGCGGCTCATTCCATCCCAAACATTCGTGCGATCGCTCAGGAAGCAGCGACTTAATCTTAGTATGAATTAAATGCGTTTTCCACTCCTCATTGATAAAAGCACTAGCCGTCAACTGCGCCAGCACAGAATATTGACAATTTGACCGATAATTATCCCTCGTCAAAGGCTCAATATTCGGCCGAGAATCGCCAAAATGACAATCAGACCAATAACTCAGCCGCACAGCAGCAGCATAGTGAATATCCCCCGTCAACACAATCACCCGATCGCGCTGCTTAAAAAACTCCGACAACAGCTTCACAAAAGCCAACTCATGAAAATTCCAAGCATCCCCCGCATCACTATTAAAAACCTTCCCCTGTTCCACATCCCGCTTTTGCACCGCATCAATAATCCACAAACCCACCAAATTTGTCGGCACAACTACCAGCGTCGCCTCAATCTCAAACTCCCCAGTTTTATTCAGCAACTCAGTCTCCTTCAAAGGTTTCTGAATTTGCTCTTCAAAACCTTTGTGAGTCAAAAGCATCGGCGGATCGATCGCACTTTCCACCGGATACCCCCGCCAATTCCGCGTATCCAGCACAATCACCTCGTGCTTAAAACTTCTTACAGTAAAATGCCAATTCAAAACCTCACTTACACCCTCGCCATCCCGATCCAAAATAAAAACATCTTCGTCTAATTTGAACTTAGGCAAATTAGTTTTCGGGTCGAGCCCGGGAATTCCCAAATACGAAGCCGCCTCCTCCCAAGCAGAAACATCATTCCCCGCCGAATTCGACCATTTTTCAGCAGCTTTTAATAATTTATCTCCCGGTTTTTCGCGATCGAACTGTGCGGGCGTATTCCCCCAAGCCTGAAACACAGCG
>JAICRN010000490.1 GCA_025937335.1 Microcoleus sp. TY_ISSM_2_bin.22 | reverse complement strand
ATCGTCCCGACAATCCAGGACACTGATTGTCCGCCCGAAGTCCGCGAAATTCCAAACCGAGCGCCCAAACTGTCTGCCCCAGCAGCAGCCAACAGATTTGTGACAATCCGCCGCACCACCATAGCCAGCAGCCAGCCGATAAACCCAATCAGCACAGCTTCCAGAATTTTCGGAATTGCCGCCAGGATTTGGTTGAGCAAATTATTAACCGGCAGCAGAGCCTGCTGCATTTCCAGCGAGTCGAGAATCAGCGGCAAAAACAGCAGAAAAATGAACCAGTACAGCGCATTCGCCACAGTATCGCTCAGCAGCAAAGGGCGCTCAGCGGGCGCTGCGCCCACCTCCTGATTCAAGCGCTCGTCCACGCTAAAACTCCGCATCGCCCGCGATACGGCCATTTTCGCTACAGTTGCCAACACCCAAGCAATCCCCAACCAAATTAGCGCGCCGGCTAACTTCGGCAAGAAACCGGTAATTTGATTCAGAAAAGTATTGAGGGGTTGCGAGACAGCCGTTAGATTCAGCCGGTTGAAAAAGGCAATTAGGAAAAAGACAAAAATGATCCAGAACACCGCGGCGGAAATCCATTTTTCCACTGGCGGAGCTCCCGATCCTTCCGGGCGGCCGGTAATCCAAGCAGCCAGACGGTTGTCGATCGTAGTCTTCTTGAGCAATCCCCCCACTACAGATGAGACGAGGGCTGATACTATCAAGCCAACTAGCAGGATACCGACGGCCCAGATGAGATTTTCAATGTTTGATCCCTGAAGGAAATTGTTAATTCCGCGTTCGGCATCTGTCAGCGCATTCCCGGGCTGGGCCTGGGCCACAATGCGATCGGACAAAGCCGCTATGGGACCCGATATCGGTTGAGTTATTTCTTGCCAAGTTTCATTCATTTTTTTCTCAGGTTAACGTCAGATTTGACAAGGAGAAGACGAAACTTTCATAATAGTTCCAAAAAATCTAGACATCGCCTAAACTTAATGTTTGTACACTTTTAATCGTACTGGGTTAACTACAAAACCCTCTATCGAATTTGGGATAAACCCATCTCCGACTGCTTTTGGGCCAATATTCAAAGAACCGTTCACATCGGCATTTATTAGTTGTCCAGTTTTGGTTCTGAACAATCCTCTTTTTACCCTACTGCCAATGTAGTCGGAATGTTGTTGAATTGGTTCCAAATCCAAAGCTGAACATTTGGATTTGTCACTCTCCTCAACTAACACAACTTGAATTACCGCAACTTGTCCTTTGTACTGCAACATTTGCAGCAACCGGCGATGGGTAATACAGGCAAAATTTTGATTTCTAATCTTACCAGTATTAATCCCATCTTGAAAATCCTGGTTCCAGCCTATAACCGCCAAGCCCATTTGATGATTGACGAGTTGTTTGATAATTGCGGAACTCGTCGTGTGGAGGTAGCAATCCACTTTACAGTTACGCTTGTGCCACAATCTGGCGAGTTTTTTACTATTTTTTTGCGCTGCGGGCAGCAATGATTTTAGTACCGATGAAACTTGATTGCAGTATTGATTGGTTAACTTAATAGCCCGTCCGTCGTAGATTGTCGGTACTAACCAAGGAACATTGTAGGTTAATGTTGCCAGATTGTTTAATTCTAAATCTCTGGTAGCTACTCTCTGATTAACTTGTAAAGGCTGTTCTAACTTTTCATAGAGCAATTCGACAACATAACCACCTACTTTTGGAACAATCCGGATTTCCAGAATCGAGGTGACTTTTGAGGGCAACCAAATATTAGTCCCAGAGGGGCGAGCATATCTTTTTTTTAAGGCTCTTTTCCTGACAGCTTGACAATTAAATACAACTACAAAGCGCCCGTCCTCTCTTTTTCGCTCTCTTGAACCTTGATAATGAGGGATTTGCGGTGCTGCTTTAAATTTAATTTGGTTTTCCCGATCGTTTCGCACCGCTAGATAATAGCTATTCCATGCTTTGAGGACTAAGCCGATCGTGCTTTGTGCTACTTTTGCCAGCAGTGCTTTGTAATCAGGACTTGTTTTGAGTGCGAACTCGACAGCTAGAGCGTTTGTTTGTTGGCTGGCGAAAAAGTTTTGACGGTAGATGTAGTTAGCGCGGTTGTAAAGGTTTTTGCACAGCCAAGACAGTCGATCGGCTTCTCGATAAAACCTATGATTTGGTTTAATGACGTGCCTTTCGACTAGCTGCATAATTGGTATATATACTTTAATTCAAGATGATACACTGTATTTATGAGTGTGTCAATCTTTTAATTTCTGGAAAAATTGACTGTACAAGTAAATAAATGACTATAAAGTAAGCAAAGTTTTGTAATACCCTCCTTGTTGCAGGTTCTCATGTCAATTCGTCAAGTTTTCGAGCAATCCATTGAAATTCGCGCTGCTGCTACTCTGGTGGAGCAGTGTATAGCCGATCGCACTTTAATGCACAAGTGGCTCAATCCCCTGCTGCGCTGCGAGCCCCAGGGCGAATGGGATACTGCTGTAGGAAGTCGCAGCTTATTTATCATAAAAATTCCGGTTTTGCAACCCACTTTAGAGAGTGTTGTGTTGGAGCGACAACCCGGTTTAATTGTTTGGGGGTTTGACGGATTTTTCAAAGGATGCGATCGTTGGGAATGCCAGCCCCAAATCCAAGGAACTCTCTTGATTAACCGCTTTGAATTTCAAATTCCCAATCCTTTAATTAGATTTGGTTTCAATCGCTTTGCAGCCCCTTGGACGCAGAAAGATATGAAAGACCAACTCCGCAGACTCAAACGGGTAGCCGAGCAATTATCTCAAAAAATGGGTAATGGATAATCGATAATTGGTAATTGGTAATGAGTAATATCTAAAAACTAAGAGCTCAGGACTTACGCATCGCGGCCCAAAAACCGGATTTTTTACCGAATCTACGGTCTACACTTTTCGTAACAAAACCCGGTTTCTAAACAATCGCGCACAAGTCCTAGAGCTAATAGGAAAAAAAGCACCAATTCCCAATTTCCAATTCCCTGCAACTTCAATTATTTACTTTGCATTCCCGATGGAGTGGGCTGACAAATCATTTCTCTCGCCGAATTCACGGCTTGGTTTGCCGTATTTTGCAAAGCCGGGGAATTCTGATACAAAGCTTGCAAATCTTGCACGTCTTTAATCACTCGATCGTAGATAGCCATAGCTTGATTCCCGTCAACTTCTAAGGCCGGAGGGGTGTAATTTTGCATCACTTCTATCAGTGATATTTTGCCATCTTTGGAAGCTGCGACTAAAGCATCGCGCAGTGCCGGCGCGCTTTGAAGCCGAGTTGCCGGCGTATAAGCAACCTCCCCCAATTGTTTGAAAACAATTTCCCCAAAATAAGTGCTTGCCAGCCGCGCTACTAATTGGGAATCTAAAGGCACTTCTCGCGTTAATATTTCGCGCACCGACTCGGGAGTTTGTTTCGCAAGACTCAGAACGCTTTGCAGTTGAGAGGAAGCTTTGCCAGTTTGTGCAAAGCTTTGCAAGTCGCTCATCGGTAGTGTTACGTCAACAGCACCGTATTTTACGGTAACATTGTCTAATGCAAAGGCTTTGCCGCTGGTGAGGAATACTGCACTTGTTCCCAGCAAAAGCGCCAAACCTAATGATAAAGACTTTGACATTCTTTTGGCTAAATGGGCTGACAGCGGTTGCATTCCGTTGAGATAACCTTGTGTAAACTGAAAGTTCATGAGTTTGTGCCTCTTTAGGTCAAAATACTTTTTCGATCGTCTGTGCGGGTATCAGTCGGGGAAGTGGACTTGGGATTTCCGTAAATGACCTATGATTCTACAGTCATGTCAAGCAAATTTAACCTATCAAAAGATAGGTGTCAATCGATCGCTTATATGTTAGCGGTACAGGGGCGATAATTTGATAGAGCTTTGCAAAACTTATAAAAGCGAGATTTGGTCGTCGGACAGCAGTTGATTGAGTGTCGCTTTCACGTATTATAGTGTGCGACATATAGCGAATTTAAGTTCAAAGATCCCGATCGAGCCAATCGAGCAATTGGCGAATTGTAGCAGCATCAGCAGCATTCGGAGCATTTCTCAGGTATAGTTCCAAATCGTGGCGCGCCTCGGTCAAGCGGCCAACTTGATAGTAGAGAATTCCGCGATCGCGCCGTTCCCCCACCGCATCGGGAAACAGCAGCAAAATCCGTTCGAGTGCCAAGAGTACCCTCACAGCATCTCGCTGCTGCAAGTAAATCGCCTTCAGATTTCCCAGCATTCGCCCCAAAAAATGCCGGCGACTTACCGGGGCTAGAAAAGTTGGCTGCAACTCCATCGGTTGACCGTAAATTTGAGAAAGTCTGGCTTGACAATCTTCGGGAAATAATATCTCGCCGCCGTTAAACGCATCAACAAAAATACCAGCTTCTTCAAAATCCGGTCTAATTAAAAAATGTCCCGGCATCCCAATTCCCACCATAGGAAAATCAATGCGCTGAGCAACCTCCAAATAAACCAAAGATAAAGAGATCGGAATGCCAGTACGCCGATCGATCACTTCATTCAAAAAGCTATTGCGGGGGTCGTAATAATCAGCATCGTTGCCCGCAAACTGCAACTCCCCGTATAAATAGGCGTTAATAGTTTGAATGATCCGCAGCGGATAATTCTGTGCCGGCAGGCGATCGCGCACTTCATCTGCGATCGTGTCGAGAGCATTGAGATACTCTTCGGGCTCTAAATTTGGGTACTCTT
>JAICRN010000011.1 GCA_025937335.1 Microcoleus sp. TY_ISSM_2_bin.22 | reverse complement strand
ATATCAGCTATGCCAAAGATTACACAAATGATTTGTTGAGGCTTCTCGAACTTTACCGCGCAGCGTACCCAGAACCCACGGCAGAAATTCAGGCAGAACTTGAGGAAATTGAGTTAGAGTTTATCCAAGAAGATTTGCCGAACCTGCTGGATTCAATGGCAGTTGGAGCCGATCGCATTCAGGAGATTGTCAAGTGTTTGCGGACTTTTTCGCGTCTGGACGAAGCAGCTTTTAAGGCTGTGAATTTGCACGAAGGAATTGACAGCACTTTGATGATTATTGCTCACCGTTTGAAGCCGCAAGGAAATAAACCCGCTATTTCACTAATTAAAGAGTACGGCAATTTACCGCAAGTTGAATGTTACTCGGGTCAATTGAACCAGGTGTTTATGAATTTGTTGATTAATGCGATCGATGCTGTAGAAGAAAAGGAAAGAAGTTTCCAAGCTGCCGGCGATAGCTCGCCAGTTCCTACAATTAAGATTCGCACGGAAGTTGTGGAAGGCGAACGGGTGAAAATTGCGATCGCCGACAGCGGTACCGGCATTCCCGAGTCCATGCAGCAGCGCTTGTTCGACCCGTTTTTTACCACGAAACCCGTCGGCAAAGGAACGGGATTGGGATTGGCTATTAGTTACGAAATTGTCGTTAAAAAACATCAAGGAAAATTGCTGTGCAATTCAGAATTAGGCATCGGTACGGAGTTTGTCATCGAAATACCAGTCCGCCAATTGCAAGCAGAAGAAAACTTGTGAGTTATAAGTCGATCTCGTGTCTTGCAAAATAAGTATTATAACGTTTGTAGTGACCGCAAACCTGATATTATTAATTACCAATTACTTTCAAATTTTAGATAAAAAGCGGGGAAGATTCCGATTTGCTGCTGGCGTGACAAATGCGATTTTTGCCTTCGGTTTTGGCTTGATAAAGGGCGCTGTCAGCACTCCGAATTAGGGTGTTGCGAGATTCGCCGCCAGAAGGAATCGCCGTAGCAATGCCGCAACTGAGGGTAACGTAGGGGCAGATCGACGATCGCGCGTGGGGCAGTTTCAAGCTGGCGATACCGTCGCAAATTTTCTGGGCGACAGCGGTTGCCCCTTCGGCGCTAGTGTTGGGCAGCACTACGGCAAATTCTTCGCCGCCGTAGCGGGCTGCCAGATCCCCACCCCCCTTGACAGCTTTGGCGATCGCCGCGGCAACTTGGCGCAAACAATCGTCGCCGCCGAGGTGACCGTAAAACTCGTTGTAAAGTTTAAAACAGTCGATGTCAAAGATCATTAAAGACAGCGGCAGTTCCTCTCTTGCCAACCGCCGCCACTCTAACATCAAAACGCGATCGAAGTGGCGGCGGTTGGCAATGCCCGTCAGTCCGTCTGTAGTTGCCAGTTGCTGCAATTTTTGATTGGCTATTGCTAGCTGGCGGTAAAGTTGAGATTGTGCGATCGCGATCGCCACTTGATTTGCTAAGTGCTGTAAAAAATCTATTTCCCACTGCTGCCATTCCCTGACACCGCTGCAATTGTATGCTGTCAGCATTCCCCACAAACTATTGCCATTTTCTGCGATCGAATCCGGCGCACTTGAACCCTGCACCTGCGGTTTACAGATCGCCTGCTGCCAGATATAACTTTCGGCTGCATCTTCTGTTGTTTCTTCTTCCCAAACAGTGTTTTCTAATCTTTGGTTTACCGTTTCCCAGTCGCCAGATTGCCAAATTGGAACGCTTACAACTGCTGTCATTTCACAATCTGCCAGCAATTCTTTGCAACTGCCGGCCAAGTCCGCAGTGCTGACATCTGCTATTGCTTGTACCGACTGGGATTCGACCAAAACAAAGCATGACACCGCCAAAGCAGCACTAATGTTTTGGTTGTCAACATAACCCAATGGCAAACCGTCACCTGCGACGATCGCACCTTTTTGGTCTTCCCCGTCGAATTGAGACGCCCCATCCTGACAGCGATAAATTAAAACGCGGTCTGTTTTGAGAAATTGGCGCACTTCTGCGACGGTACTTTGGAGAATGCTTGCCGTGTCTATTGAGGATCGAATATGTTCGATCATTTTGCCCAACAGCCGCTCTCGGAGGGCCTGCTGCCGCAATTGTTCTTCGATTTGCTGGCGTTCGATCGCGTAATGGATTGCCCGCACCAGCAGAGTTCTGTGAAATCTTCCCTTTACCAAACAATCTTGAGCGCCCGATCGCAATACCGACAGGGCCGTATTTTCATCGTTGATATCTGTCAGCACCACAATTGGCACTGTGGGCGATCGGGCTTTCAAGACGGAGATCGCCTCCCTTCCCTCCAAGCTGTCTGACACTGACAAATCTAATAGTATGGCGTCAAAGTTTTCTGCTTCCAGACACGCGAGTCCTATCTCCACAGATTTAACAGTTTGGAGGCGAAATAGAGATTCGCTGAATGAGCCTAAAAGGTCTTGGATCAGCATCGAATCTGCGAGGTCTTCCTCAATCAACAAAATCTTCAGAGATTGGTTACGTGTTAACACAACTATAGCGTTGGCAGCGGGTTGAAGGAAACTTTTTAGTTTTGAGATCGATACTTGCGATCGGGCCAATATGTTGGTTTATCAAATTCGCTCTACACTCAAACTATCGATCTAGCCCTGAATTAAAGCTTACTGCTCCGGCGGGAGCGAAACTATTTCAAACCAATACTGACATAAAGTCTTCATTACTTCAACCAATCCTTCAAAAGTGACTGGTTTGGATATGAAAGAATTAGCACCCAAGCGGTAGCAAAGCAATATATCTCCGCTGCGGTGCGAAGTTGTTAAAATCACAACCGGAATTTGTTGTAAGTCGGGGTCAGATCTGATCGAAATTAGTGTTTCTCGCCCGTCAAGCCGCGGCATATTCAGATCCAAAAGTATCAAGTCGGGCCGATGCCAATTTCTCCTACCAGTATATTGACCGCGACGGTACAAATAGTCTAGCACTTGTTCTCCATTTTCCACAAATTCGCTCCTAATGGCTAATCGAACTTCTCGCATTGCTTCCTTCACCAAAAATCGCGTGTCCTCGTCATCGTTGGCTATTAAAAGAGTAAAATTTTTCTTTTTATAATTCACGGCTTTGCCTCACGACCAACAGATTTTGTGAGGTGGCGAGACTTGGATCGGTGTCTGAGCGCCTGCAAAGCATCTCTTGCCATCATCCGGCAAATCTGGCTGAGAACAATAAATTGGTGTTGCAGCAATTTCCCGTTTTGCTTGATTCGCAAAAGTTTTGCACTAATGCTTGTTTCAATTAGCAGTCTGTCCGAGAACCTGCCAACTGCAAAGACATCACAAATTATTGTGCGCGAACTACTAGGGAAACTACTGAATCCCAAAGCAAGATGCTCTGGATAAAGTTGAAAGAAACTGACAAGTCTTACGGGCACCGCTGATTGTTAAGTTGTATGAGGATCGAGCTAATAGATTTATAGTGATAGATTTTTAGATGTATGTCATCAGTGAATATGCTACAGTTTCTGCACCGTTGTGTAAAGAAAAGATAAAGATATTTAAAGCTTAAGTAAAACAGTTTCAAAAAAGAATGCAACTTTAGGCAAGCTTCAAACCCTAGCAGTCATCAATCATTCCCAGTTCTTCAATTCTTTAATCTCAAATGGTATAAATGACTGCTGACTTCTGCCGGCTGACTGCTGACTTCACTTTTGTTCAAGAATAGAAAAATAAAAAGTCGAGCCTCGATGGGGTTGTGATTCTACCCAAAGGCGACCGCCGTGCCGATCGACAATTTTTTGACAAATCGCTAAACCGATACCGGTTCCCGAATACTCTTTTTGGGTGTGCAAGCGCTGAAAAAGCTGAAAAATTCGCGGATGGTACTGTTCGGCAATGCCAATACCGTTGTCCTGCACCGAAAACACCCAGTTATCGCCCTGACGCGAAGCGCCCACCTGCACCACCGGCGCATCGCTGCTGCGGTACTTAATGGCATTGCCAATTAAATTTTGAAACAGTTGCAGCAGTTGAAAACAATCACCTCTTACCCTTGGCAAATCGCCCCTAGTAACAGAAGCTTGATTTTCCCGGATAGCCAACTGCAAATTAGCACAAGCATCCTCAAAAACCCGATTGCAATCTATCAGCTCAAAAGGTTTCTGACTGCGACCGACCCGCGAATACTCCAGCAAGTCATCAATCAGCGCCTGCATCCGCCCGCAAGAATTAACAATATTGCGGATAAATTTATTCCCTTGGGCATCAAGTTGGTTGTGATAGCGTTTTTCTAATATTTGAGCGTAGCCGGAAATCGTGAGCAAAGGCGCTTGCAAATCGTGAGAAGCCACGTAGGCAAACTGTTCTAGTTCGGCATTAGAACGAGTTAATTCTTGAGCGTAACGGGTTTGAGTGTCTAAACTCGCTTGCAGCAGTTCTTGTACCAGCTTGCGTTCGGAAATATCCTGGATCGCACAAATCAAATACTGCGGCGTCCCCTCGGCATCGCGCATTGCCGAAACAGTAACATTTGCCCAGCGCACTTCCCCATCTTTGCAGATCAAACGTTTTTCCCTAGAAAAAGTTTGAATCTCCCCGGATAACAGCAAGCGCAGGTTTTCTCTGTCAGCTTCGATGTCATCCGGCTGAGTAATTGCCTGGAAATTTTGCTGTAACAATTCCGATTCTGCATAGCGGACTATTTGGCAAAAGCCGGGATTTACACGCATAAATTGACCGCCAAGCCCGGTTTTAGCTATGCCGACTGCCGCTTGCTCGAATATCGCGCGGAAGCGTTCTTCGCTTTCTCGCAGGGCAATTTCTGCTAGTTTGCGATCGGTGATGTTGCGAAAAGTTACTGCCACACCATCGTTTAATTTGACCGCAACAATGTGCAGCCAACCACTTGTATCTCCATCGTGTTCGTAATAAAATTCTTGGTCTACAGTTGCTCCTGTTTCTACTACAGAAACATACAAATCAAATAACCCATTTTTGCGAAGTTCGGAAATTTCAGCCAATAAATTCTTGCCAACTATCTCTTTTAATGGCAGACCCGAAATTTTTTCGGCGGCAGGGTTGATCAACAGCCACTGAAAATTCACAATCTTTCCCTGACTGTTGCGGACTGCAGAATAAGCCACCACACCGTCTAAGGAACTATTTAATATGCTAGCCAGCAGCGACTGCGACTGTTGCAGTTGAGCGTTTTGCTCTTTTAGTTGCTGTTGCAGTTTTTGCAAGCCGACTTGCTTGTCGATGCGCGCTAAAACTTCTTCTACTTGAAATGGTTTAGAAATATAGTCAGCACCGCCAACTCGAAAAGCTTGTAATTTATCGTTAATGTCATCTAAGACGCTTAAAAATATCACTGGAATTTGTTCAGTTTCCGCTGTCGATTTCAGTCTCCGACAAACTTCATAACCGTTCATTTCCGGCATTCTAATGTCGAGCAAAATTAAATCGGGGCAATGGGTAATCGCAGCATTCAACGCCAGTTGACCGCAAATAGCTCGGTAAACTTGATACCCCTGGGCTGTTAGCAGTTTGGATAAGAACCGCAGATTCCTCGGTTGGTCATCAACCACCAATACTTTAATTTCGCTATTATCCATTTATTTTAAACTCGCTTGAGTTAAATCCATTATCTTGTCGAGTCGGTAATCAGCAAGCAAATCTTTTAAAGCTTCAGCTAAAGTTGGATGACTTTCCCAGATGCGATCGACAATTTGAATCGCCAGCTCTTCATTAACATCACTAACTGCGTCGTAGAGTTCCTGCACCCAATTGTGAGGCATCTCGGCCAGCAGCCTCCGGAAAAATGAATCTGGTTTTTCGCTAACAAAATAACGCCGTAAACCCCCCGCTCCCTGTGGGGGGAACTCTTGATAAATATAGCGCACTCCCAAGTAGCAAGCCATCTTATCAAAGAGGATTAGTTCTTGAAAAGGTTTCCGCACAAAATCGTCGCAACCTGCGGCGATAATTTCGGCTTTTGTTTCCTCAAAAGTGCTAGCAGTCAGAGCAATAATTACAGTTCGTGGCTGAGTTTGTTTCTCTTTAGCTCTAATTTGTCTGACAGCTTCAAAAGCGTCCATTAGTGGCATTCGCGTATCCAGCCAAATTAAATGAGGCTGCCAACTTTCCCACAGTTCAACAGCTTGGCAGCCGTTTTCCGCTTCTTGGACTTCAAAACCAATTGGTTGCAACATTTTAACCAGCAGCAGCCGATTTTCTTGATTGTCGTCAACTACTAAAATCCGATAAATAGGTTGGTTTGCTTCTAGTCCGATCGCCCGCTGCAATGTCGGGACTGTTATTTCAGACGAAATAGCGGGACATACTCTGATATTAAATTGAAAACAGGTTCCCTCACCTAAAACACTTTTTACCCCAATATCCCCGCCCATTATCTGCACATATTTTTTAGTAATTGTCAAACCCAATCCCGTACCCTCTGCAACTTTTTTCCCCACTTCTGTTTGCACGAAAGCATCAAATAAAGTATCAATTTCTGGTGCTGCTATGCCAACTCCTGTATCTTCAACTTCAAACAAAATTAAACATTCTTCGACAGAGGTAGAGTTATGATAAATCTCCGATTCTGCAGGTTCCGGCTGCTTGCCTGCCACGCTCACGCGCAGCCAAATGCTGCCGCCGTCGAGAGTAAACTTTATGGCATTTCCCAGCAGGTTAATTAAGCAGACGCGGAGCTTTTTTTCATCTGTTTTTATATATTGGGGAACATTCGCCTGCACGGAAAATCTCAGTTGCACTTTTTGGGTTTCAGCTTTGAGCTGAAACATTTCTTCGAGAGTGTCGAGGAGTTGATAAAGGTCAAAGCTGCGTTCATCTAAGCCAATTATCCCTGCTTCTATTTTTGACAAGTCTAAAACATCGTTAATTAGTTCCAGCAAATGTTGCCCGCTGCGGTTAATAATTCGGAGATTTTGGAGATTTTCGTGGCCCAGGAAACAGTCGCGGCTCATGACTTCGGTAAAACCCAGGATAGCGTTCAGGGGAGTTCGCAATTCGTGGCTCATGTTGGCAACGAATTGACTTTTGGCAAGGGATGCAGCGGCTGCAGCTTCTTCGGCTTTTTTGCGTTCTATTATTTCTTGTTGGAGTTCTGTATTGCGATCGATCAATTGTTTTTTCAGTCTTTGGATCGTCAGTTGGTGTTCGATTCGCGCTAAAACTTCTGCTACATGAAACGGTTTTGTGATATAGTCCACACCTCCAACTTTAAAGGCGGTTACTTTGTCCAATACTTCATCTAAAGCGCTGATAAAAATAACTGGAATTTCTGATGTTTTTGGATCTCTTTTGAGCTGAGTGCAGACTTCATAGCCGTCCATTTCCGGCATTTTGATGTCGAGCAAAATCAAATCTGGAGAACCAGAACGGGCGGCTCTGATTGCCATTTTGCCGTTAATTACGCCCCGGACTTTGTAGCCCCGATCGGAGAGCGTTGCTGATAAAACTTGCAAATTTTCTGGAGTGTCGTCAACAATTAATATGTTGCCTTTATTATCTTCTGTTTGATTGCCGGTCATCGAGCGCTATTTTTTGTTAAATTGAGAATTGCTGAGATTAGGAAAACCAGTTAACTTCTGATTATAGCACTACTTCGTCAATCAACTAATTTGAGATTTACATAACTTATACCATTTGAGATTTTAGATTTTAGAATTGGGAAAGACTGATGATTACCAAGGTTGTGAGTTTGGCTACAGGTAAATTAGCCGATCGCCCGCCGGCGAGTTTACAAATAGTCGATCGACCTAAACCATCAATCATCCCAAACCCGCCCCTCGCTCCTCTTGCTTCCCCCCCGCTTGCTTCTTGCTTCTTCCTTCAAAAATTTCTAAATTCCTCTATTAAATCAATTATCCGATCGCACCGGAAGTTATTCGCCAAATCGGCGAGCGCGCTGCGAAAACTAGCATTAATAGGAGGAATCGACGACAGCAGCCGAAAAATCCGCTCGTTATCAACCGCATCCGCCGCAGAATACAATTCATCAACCCATTCCGCAGGCATAGCTTCAAAAAATGAAGCATTGAGCGTAAAAGCCAAATCAGCCGTTTCAGTTGCCCTGGAAACCTCGCCGGACGCCACAGCATCAGAACTTAGCGAAGCTTCTCGATCGTAAACATAGCGAACTCCCAAATACTTAGCCATCTTTTCCAGAATCACTTGCTCTCGAAAAGGCTTCGCTACAAAATCATCGCAACCAGCAGACAAAATCACCGATCGCTCCTCATCAAAAGCACTTGCCGTCAGAGCAATAATCACCGTTGCTTGACCTTTCAAATGCGCTTTAATCCGTTTAGTAGCTTCGTAACCGTCCATCACGGGCATCCGCATATCCATCCAAATCAAATGAGGTTCCCAACTCGACCACATTTCCAAAGCTTCAACACCATTCTCAGCGTCCTGCACAGCAAAGCCGAGGGATTTCAGTATTCTGACTAACAGCAAGCGACTTTCCAGGCGATCGTCAACAGCTAAAATGCGGTATTCCGGCTGTCCTGGTTCGAGACCCACAACGCGGCGAGCTGTTTGAGCCACCTGAATTTCCACTGCATTAGGGAGCGAAACTTTAACATCAAATCTAAAAACGCTGCCGCGACCGACACGGCTTGTCACTGTCATTTTTCCTCCCATTAACTCGACGAACTGTTTGCTGATCGGCAAGCCTAAACCGGTTCCTTCTTGAGTTTTTTTTCCGCTTTCTGTTTGCGCAAAAGGTTTAAACAAATTTTCCATTTCTTCCGCATAAATTCCCGAACCCGTGTCTTCCACTTCAAATAGCAAACAGCAATTCTCACTTAGCTGAAACTCTCCGCGTTCTTGCTTTTTGAACAGCTCATGTTTAATTCTTAAATTAACACCACCTTCTGCAGTAAATTTAATAGCATTTCCAAGTATATTGATTAATATTTGGCGCAACTTGCTTTCGTCTGTTTCTACATATTGAGGTAGGTCGGGTGTGGAATCAACAATTAACTGCAACCCTTTTTTTTCAGCTTGCAGCTTCAGCATATCTTCAGTATTTTTTAACATTTTGTGCAAGTCAAAGGTGTTTTTATTAAGTGTCACCAGCCCCACCTCAATTTTTGACATTTGAAGAATATTGTTGATCAGATCGAGCAAATGTTCCCCGCTACGGGTAATAATTCCTAAGTATTGCTGTTGGTCTACACTGAGAGCTGGGTCACGGGTCAGCAGTTGGCTGAAACCGAGAATTGCATTGAGGGGAGTTCGCAATTCGTGGCTCATATTCGAGAGGAATTCGCTTTTGGCCCTGTTGGCTCTGTCGGCTTCTTCTTTAGCTTTTTTCAGAGCTATTTCTGCTTGTTTGCGCTCGGTAATATCGCTAGCTGTACCTGTTGTGCCGATGATGTTTCCTTCAGCGTCCAAGCGCGCGATCGCCTTGGTATTCACATCAATCGGTCTGCCGTCTTTTCCCAAGACTATACTTTCGTACTGAAATACAGAATCTCCCGTCAGCAAGCGGTGCTGAATTTCCCAGTTCCGGTCTATTTGTGCTGGCGCTAAAAAATCGCTAAAACAACAGCCGATCATTTCTTCAGGGTCGTAACCGTAGATTTGTTTGACTGCTTGGTTCACAAAAGTAATGTGTCCTTCAGCATCGCAAGACCAGATAATATCTTGAGAAGTTTCAACTAAATGGCGGTATTTTTCTTCGCTCTCTGCTAGGGCTATTTCTGCTAGCTTGCGGGGGGTAATGTCCATCAAAGTTGTGAAGAGTTTTGTCACTTGGCCTTGTTGGTTGATAACTGCTTCTCCTCTGGCTTCGATGTAGCGGATGAAACCGCATTCACTTGTTTGTAACGGGCAATTATCCGCAGCAATTGTCACTTCAGGTCGCAGGATTCGATATTCTAAACTGTAGGATTTCCCGCTAGCAATAGCAGCATCGATCGTTGTTTGCCACTTTTGTCGATCGTCCGGATGCACGTATTGCGGAAACTCAGTTAGTGTGGGCGCAGCCTGGTTTGAATCGAGACCGAAAATCCGAGATAATTCTTCCGACCAAGTACTTGTGTTGGCAGAGAAATCGTATTCCCAATTGCCGACCCGGGCAATTCTTTGCGCTGCTGCTAAAGAAGCTGCTACAGCTCGGAGTTTTTCTTCGGCTAATTTGCGATCGCTAATATCTTGAATCACAGAAATCACGCAGGTTTCACCGTGAATGTCAATGATTTCTGCTGACAGCAGCCCGGTTCTGAGTGCCCCACTTTTAGTTCGCAAATTAAATTCGTAGTTACGAACAATTTTTTTTTGTTCTAACATTTTAAACAGCTCGGCCCGGGCTTGTATACTTTCCCAAAGATTCAATTCAAGCGCCGTACGATCGATAATTTCTGCAGCAGAATAACCGATTGTCTGGCAAAATGCCTCATTAATTTCTAAATAACGACTGTCTTTAAGTCTGGTAATACTAATGGGGTTTGGAGAAGAACGAAACGCTTTAGCAAACTTTTCCTCAGACAAGCGTAGTTGTGCAGTCCGTTCCTCGACTAAATTTTCCAATTCTTGATTCAGCTTTTGGAGTTGAACATTTTGTTCCGTTAATTGCTTCTCCATAAAATAGCTGTTAACCGCTTCTTTTACCGTCAACTTCAAATCTTCTGACTGCCAAGGCTTCGATATGTAGCGGTACAATTTAGCATATTTAATAGTATTCGCGACTGCTTCGAGGTCTGCTTGCCCCGTTAGCATAATTTTGATAGTTTTTGGCAAAATTCTGTGAATCTGCTTCAACAATTCGTCCCCTTTGATATTGGGCATCAAATAGTCAGAAATTACTGCCACAATTTCGCAGCTCTCTGCCAGTAATTCCTCGATTAATTCTAAAGCATCTTCGCCCCCTTCAGCGGTTTCTAATAAGTGTTCTTCTCCCAGGGCTTTTTTTAACTCAATTTTCAAACTTTCAAGAATTATCGGTTCGTCATCCACACAAATAATCACAGGTTTATTGTTCATATTTTTGCCAAACCACTTTTTATAGTTTCTACTAATTCTTTGCGATCCCACGGCTTGTACAAACAGCGGTGCAAGTTTGCTTGATCTTTCACCCGTGCTATTGCTACTTCGTCGGCTTGCCCGGTCAGCATGACTTTCACAATCTTGGGATATTTTTGGTGAACCAGAATCAAAAATTCATCTCCTTTAATACCTGGCATTAACCAGTCAGATACTATGACCAAAATATCACTTTCATCTTCTTCTTGAATTTCCTCGATAATTTCCATAGCTTCATCGGCATTTTCTGCTACTTCATACAGGTAAGCATCCCCAAATTCTTTTTTAAGTTGAATTTTTAAACTGTTTAAGACCACAACTTCATCGTCAACGCACAAAATTACTGGTTTTGGCATAAAATTTTACTGTTTTTAATTTTTTAAATTTCGGACGTTTTTCCTCATTTTTTTAAGGGTAACTAGGGATTTCGATGGGCAAAAATACAGTAAATTTGGTTTGACCTGGCACGCTTTCTACTTGCAGTTCACCTTGATGTTTTTCAATAATTTTATGAACAATATCCAATCCCAAACCGCTGCCTTCTCCGGGAGGTTTAGTTGTGAAAAATGGCTCAAAAATTCTCGGCATAATCTCTGGGGGAATGCCGGGACCACTGTCGGTAATACTGACTGATATTGCGTTCGCTTGGTGTTTGACATCAATTTTTAACAGTCCTTTGTTACCCATCGCTTGTAAAGCATTGTGAAGCAAATTTGTCCAAACTTGATTTAGTTCATCAGGATAGCATAGCACAGAGGGCAAATCAGTACCATAGTTTCTGACTACTTCCACACCGTGTTTGATTTGGTAGTGGTAAAGCATTAAAACAGTATCAATGCCGTCAGTAATATTAGCGCTAGTCTTGGAAGCCGACTGGTCGTAACGAGAGTAGCTTTTCAAAGCAAAGACGATTTTGGCTGCCCTATCTGTAGCATTAGCAATATTTTTAGTGCTTTTTTGTACAGTCGCAAATTGGTAGGCAATTTGTAAAAGATTTCGATTTTTTCTGTCTTTCAACAAAGGTAAAAAAGGTTGTAGATTATTGCAAATCCCAATATCTAATAAGGTACAGGCAAGGCTGTCGGCGTCGTCAATTTGTTCTGATTCTAATTGACGCTGCAAAATTTTTTTTAAGTGACGTTTTTCTTTACTAGATAAGCTGTCTGTTTCTTGGCTTGACTTGTGCAACAAAGCAAAGAAATCCTGCCGCCGTTCCGGGGATAGTTCTTGGAAAAATATCGGCAACTGCTGCAATTGTTCTGCCCAGAAGTCGGCGATGTTCTGCACCGAGGAGCGAATCGCCCCTAAAGGAGAATTGATTTCGTGAGCAACTCCGGCAATTAACTGTCCGAGGGCTGCCATTTTTTCTGACTGAATCAGTTCTTTTTGAGTGCGTTTCAGTTCTTGCAGGGTATGAGCTAATTCTGCATTTTTTTGGGACAGCGCTGACTCTGCTAGTTTTCGGGCGCTGATGTTGCGGGCTACCCAAATTACTGCATCTTTTGAGAACAAAGAAATGCAGGCGGAAAACCAAATTTCGCGACCGCTAACTGTTAAGCTGTAGTCAAAATTGAGAGCTTGCTGCGTCTCTAACACTTGCTGAACTAACACCCACCAATCATCCGGGTTGTCGTCGTCAAAAAAATGTTCTATGGTTAAGCTGACTATATCGCAATCCGGCTCGGAAAACGCTGCCACATTCGTCGGTAAAACTTCTATGTTCCCATGAATATCTAGCACGAGAACGATGTCGGTCATCGCTTCAAAAACTGCACGGACTTTGCTTTCAGAAAACTGCAATTTTTCTTCTATCAATTTGCGATCGCTAATTTCTTGCTGCAATTCTGCGTTACTAGCTTCTAGTTGAACCGTGCGGTCTAAAACTCTCTGTTCGAGTTCGGCGTTGAGGCGACGGACTTCTGCTTCAGCGGTGGCGCGGTCTTGTATTTCCTTTTTTAACTGACTGTTAGCATTAATTAATTCTAAAGTTCGCTGTTTAATTTTTTCTTCTAAACTTTCATTTAGAAGTCGCAACTTTTCCTCTACTTCTGTTCTCCGAAACGCTTCTTTTTGCAAGTGTTCGTTCATTTGTTTTAACTCCTGAATTTTTTCGGCAACTGTTTCCTGCAAAAGCTCGACATTCGCGTGCATTTCTACTGGATCTAAGGCCTGCAGCAGGGTAATTTCGGTCACAATACCGGCTAAATGTCCTTCCTCATCCACCACCACCAAGCGCCGGATGCGGTGCTGCTGCATTAATTGGTGAGCCTGCCACAATGTAGCTTTTACGTGCAACGGTATCAGGGGAAAACTCATCGCGGCGGTGACAGGAGTGCCGGCGAAATCGAGTCCAGAAGCTTGGAATTTAACAATGTCGCGTTCTGTAATTATGCCGACAGGCTTCTGATTTTTATTGTCGCTGTCAGTGCAAATGACTGTGCAGCTTTTGCGCTGGGTTGTCATCTGTTTTGCAACTTCTAAAACTGAGGCGCTGGTTGAGGTAACTATTACTTCTGCGGTCATAATTTCTTCGGCGCGCCACATTTTCAGCAAGTCGCCCGGTTTCAGGATTTGACGGATACTTTCGCAGGTGATAGCGCCTAGCAAGTTGCCACCTTCGTCTGTGAGGGGCAAATGACGGGTTTTTGCCGATCGCAATATGCTCAATACCTTGAAGATATTCCCCGCTCTATCGAGGGAAATGGCGATCGGGTTTTCAGTCATTACCTCAGAAATTGCCACCCCTGCTAGCGAAATACCGCTAGCAGTTATTTCCACAACATCGCGCTCTGTAAAAATTCCGAGTAGTTGCTGCTCAAACGCGATTAAAATGCAACTGGCCCTCGCCTGAGTCATGGCAGCGATTGCGACTTTCAAAGGTGTGTCTGGAGGCAGCACAGGCAGTTTGGGGTCGATCGCCTGTTCTAGCAAGCTGTGGGTATCAGAAACTGTTGTTGACATGGGCAAATCAAGGGGATAGATGCAGGCGGAACCAGCTATTAATGCCATTTTAGATTTCAGATTTTACAGTCGCGGCACGCTGACCAAGAATTTCAAAGGTGGTACCCGCCACGTGATTTATCCGTGGAATCAATCGAAAATCGAAAATCGAAAATCCTCAAGAAAGAGCATTTATCTCGCGCAAGTCAATCTAAAATCTAAAATCTAAAATCTAAAATCTAAAATCGATTGACGGTTGTTCTGCAGAAAAATGTTGTTGAAAAAATGTTTCTTCCGAAGGCACAAGCAAGCTAATTGTAGGGTTATTTCGGAGTTTGCAGAATGCGTCGCTATCTTTAATCTCCGTAAAAAATTGAGAACTATGTCAGCTCTGCGCCGTAAAGCCTAATTGGTTCGATATTGGTTCGATCGCGCCGTCTTTTGGATGGTGCGGATATGTGAAATGTTCGATCAAATTTGCAGATTGTAGAAAGCGACGCACACTACAAATAATCGAGAAAAAAACAAAAAGGGCTAAAGAGAAAAGAAGAACCCTTGCTGGAAAAACTAAGAGGGGGAATAATGCGACGACATTGCTACGCGAACACCCTCTATCAAAGAAGAGCCGATGCCTTCTCGATACGGGCTGTGACACAGATACAAGATGCGATTGAAGCACTTGGGATCTGTATGGCCGATAGAGTCAAGCCCCATCCTTGCTGAGAGCGAGATAATACCGCTAGCCTCGGGACCTCCATCGGCATCATTTAAGCTACTATTGCCACACCACTCCGCAACCTTGCCGTGCATATCGTAAAGTCCAAAAGCATTGGGCCCAAAACTTCCCACATCCTTTATTTGGCGATGAAAACCCTGCGGTGCATCAAGGTCGGGATGATTGCCTTCACGGTTAACTTCTTTTATAATTTCCATAAAATAATCTCCCCCAAATGGGGCTGCTGTTGCACCGGCACGACAAGCGTATTCCCATTCTGCTTTACTCAGGGAACGATATTTTTTACCAGTTTTTTCCGATAGTTTTCTCATGAATTTTAAGGCAAAATACCACGGTACATTTTCAACAGGAAGTTTTTCGCCTGTGAAACTCGATTCGTTGATTCTCTTTCCCATTACTGCTTCCCACTGTGCTTGGGTGATGGGGTATTTGCTTGCATAAAAAGCAGGTATTGTGACTTGAGGCTTCCCACCTGCCCCATAATCTCTATATCTATCAACTTCTGTTACTGGCGAAACTACCCTCAATGTGCCGCCGGGAATGTAAACCATTTCCAACACAATTCCATTTCCTAGGTCTTCGGGGAAGTAGAAAGCAAACGACTTGCTGCGACTGCTTTCTCGTCCATTTGAATCAACTGCGATGACATCAAAATCAAAAAAATAGTTTTGTAAATGTTGTTTTATCTTCTCCTCATTTCTATCTTTCAGTAGTGAATAGACAGCTAATTTCACCTGCATCGATTCATCCTGCAATGCTCCCAGTATCAAATCTAACCCTGCTTCTCCATATTTGAGCGCTTCGGAGAGTGCGATGATTCTCACTTCGACAGAGGGCGAGGCGAGGTGGCTTTTAACGGCGGCAATTCCTCCCAGTACCGCAGCATCGACAGAAGTTGAATTTTGACCGCCTTTGACGGCATCATATTCTCTGGGTTGATTTTGGTCATTTGGCATGGCATTTTGACCTTTCTATGATAACCACTATGGCATTTACTTAATAAATATGCCAAATACTCAAAACTTACCCAGTTACGCTACAAACAAGGCAAATCGTGGGTTGGGTTTTGCGCTTTTACAGGCTACATTTACCGACTTGGCGCAAGTCCTAACATTGCGTTACCCTTTGCAGAGAGAGCGTGCTAGAGTTAGCTACTTTGTGTAACATTAGCTAGATAAGAATTTAGGATATCGGTGATGACGAATGTAAATCAAGGCAACTGCCGACAAAGTGCAAAAATAATTGTGAATCCTATTTTGCGGTGGGGAGGGTTGAAGGCAAAGCAGCTAACGGTAAGTTCGATCGGGGGAATTGTTGCTGGCCTTGTGAGTTTTTCCCTGCCAGTGCAAGCTTTGCAGGTAGTTGTAACGCCGGCAAATCCCGCACTGGGAGATACGCTGTCAGTAATCATTCAGGTTGACGGTAACGGCGGGGAAACTCCAAAAGTTTCTTTACAGCAGAAAAACTACCCTGCGTTTCCCATCGGCAACGGACGCTTTCGGGCTTTGCTGCCGACGACGCCGGTAGAAAAACCCGGTGCCCGCCAAATCCAAGTCACAGGTGACGGACAAGTGAAGAATTTGAGCGTACAAGTGCGCGGTCGAGATTTTCCCACCCAATCCATCTGGCTACCGCCTGGGAAAGACGAGGAAGGTACAGATGCCGAATTCGATCGCGTAGACGCATTTAAAGCACTGGTGACAACCGAAAAATTTTGGGACGGCAAATTGTTGCGCCCCAACTCCGGCGAAATCACCACTATTTACGGGGTGCGGCGGTATTATAATGGGGTATTTGCTCAAGACTACTACCACCGCGGCGTTGATTACGCGGGTGCTTACGGTTCTCCTGTCGTGGCACCAGCAGCCGGTCGGGTGTCTCTAGTGGGACGCGAATCCCAAGGGTTCAAAATCCACGGGAACGTGGTAGGTATCGACCACGGTCAGGGGGTAGCAAGTATTTTGATGCACCTCAGCCGGATTGATGTCAAGGAAGGCGATGTCGTGAAAGCCGGTCAAGTAATTGGTGCTCTGGGGTCAACGGGGGCTTCCACAGGCCCTCACCTGCATTGGGGACTGTACGTACACGGGCAGTCGGTCGATCCGGTACCTTGGCGGCTTCAGGGAGTTGAGTAGGAGTTTTTACAGGTTTTGACGGATCAAGCCGTCAATTATGGGGTAAGTTTGTGGCTGGGGTGTGCAGATAACTGTTAGGGGTTATCAGTATTGAGTTAGGATTTGTATAAAATTTCTCAACTCAACCCTCCAAACTGGAATCTCAAGACGCTAACAATTGCGTCTTCACAAAACTTTATTAATGATGCCGTTGAGCGGGGACGCATATATGAGTATTGAAAAAATTGTTGAACAGGCTTTGCAAGATGGTTATTTAACGCCGTCTATGGAAGCTGAGGTGGGACGGATCTGCAATACGGCTTCCGAATTGTCGATCGAAGAGTACATGGCTCTCGATCGTCTGATGGGATCTTTGTTGACTGGGGAAGTTGTGGTTCTGCCGCGCAAACAGTTCATCAACGTCATGGAAGAATTGGTACTCAGCGATGCGATCGCTAGGGTGGCAGAAATTGAGGCGACGAGCGACTTGAGTCTGGATGTGGGAGATATTGCAGCTTATGCTTTAAATAGGCTGCCACCTCTGTACGCTACGACAGAAGAGGGAGCTCACTTTCAAAGGGCTAGGGCTAAAGAGCAACTTCACGATTTGATTGCCAAAGAAGTCAACGCAGCGATCGCCCGCAACTTGGACAGGCCCGACACCCCAAACCCCACAGCTTTGGGCAAGTCTTCTGGGAACGAGGTTCTTTCACAGCTAAGCACTTGGCTGCAAGCTAACGCCACTAATTTTGAGCCGCAGCCTTAGCACCACCCCAACAGCTCTATTTTTGTTAAGTCGATCCCGCTCAATTCAGAAAGCGGGATTTTTAGTTTCTGAGCAAGCAACTTTCATCTTAAGGCACAAGGCCGAAGCCAGAATTTAAGAAAAAAATTAAAATTTAAGAGTTTTTTGTTTTAAGAAAAAAACAAAAAACCCCTCTTCCTTCTTTTTACCCGCTCAGCTTCGCCGCTATAGCCTTCTTCCTGACATCCGTTACATCCTCAGAAAGCGAATCCTTTGCCGAACTTCCTTGTTCTTCCAAACGATTAATTGCTGCTGTCAGAAGAGTCTGCTGAGGGGCTGGCGGTAACTTTTGTTTCTCGCTTTTCGCGTTTCTTTCGTTCCGCTTGGATGACATCTTGAAGCACTATTCGCGCTTGAGTCATTTTTTCCAAATTGCTGCGGTACAAATCTAAATCTTTGCTAACTTTGTCTTCTGGCAGGTGCAAAGCCGCACTGACTTTGGCGATCGCGTCGTTTCGCGTTTCTTGGTCTTTTACCAAGTCTGGGTCAGCTTTTTCTAACAGCGAGAACAAACCGATCGCGAACAAGCGGCTGTACTTAAATTGGGGGTTGCTGGCGATCGCCCCTAAAGACGCTTGCAAATCCGCTGTATCTTCAAAGCTGGTCGAGCGATCGAGCCACGAGAGCAACTCTTGCCCGGAAAGTCTATCCGCCAAGCTTTCCAATCGCTGAGCGTCTTGCTTGTAGCGTTCTGGATCGTCTTCTACGGACTTGCACAAAGCGTTAAAAATCGAAACTCTGTCTGCTTCTGGGGCGTACCCAAGCATGAATCGATCGAAAGCTGTCACCACACCCAAAGCATAAATCGGGTCGTATTGAAAATCGGCATTTGCCGAAAGCAAGTGCATTTCTACCATCAACTCTTCCACCACTCGACGGTAAATTGAGTTGATCGGTCGAGTGTGAATCGTATAGAAACTTCGCTTAGTATCTGAAACAGTACGGTTATTGTTCACCTGAGTCTTATAGATAAATAATTTTGCCGCAGCGGGCGTGCCAGCGCGGCGTGAGTAAAGTCGGGGGAGTCAATTCTGCGATCGGGCTGACAAACATTGCCAGTTTTTTTGAGCGTTGCCGCCTCCAAGCGAGACAAAATTTTATCAAAAAGATTTTGCGCGCGATCGGCAGCAACAATTAATATGTCGCAGTAGGAGTGCAAAACCCCAGTATCTTTACAATCATAGCTTAGCTGGGATCGCTGATAAATCTAATCTTCTGACTTGCCCAGCCCAGACCTTCCAAGGCGTATCACAATAACTTTTTGCTGTCAAGCCATAAACCTGAAAAATCAAACAAACATGACAATTTCTCCTGAATTAATAGCTTTAGCCCAGTACATGGCAGGCGAATTTGACAACCGGGAACAAGCGCTAGCAGACCCGACTTGGTACGTTCACCTTCGTTTGTGGCAAAGACCCCTGCCGGTTGCTCTTTTGGAGGAACCCAGCATTACCCTGTTTGCGGAACAAGCCAGCATTCTGCAATTAGACAAGCCATACCGCCCCCGCATCGTGCAACTGAGGCACTCACAGACAGCGCCGGGACTTATGGAAGCTCAGTATTATATGTTCAAGGATATTGCAGCCTTCAAAGGAGCCGGTCGCAACCCCGACTTGCTCAAAAAGCTAACCAGCGAGCAAATTCAACTTCTCCCCGGCTGCACCCTCTCGGTTGCGGTGCAAAATTTAGGCTCAAACGGCTATCGGTTTCGGGCATCTTTGCCGGAGGGCACTCGCTGCGGCTTTACCTACGGAGGGCAAAATTACCAAGTAGATTTGGGATTTGAAGCCGCAAGCGAGGAATTTCTCAGCTACGACAAAGGAATAAACCCCACGACAGGCGCAGCTACCTGGGGAGCTTTAATGGGCCCCTTTAGATTTGTCAAGTGTCAGGATTTTGCTGCTGAGATATTGGTTTGAGGGCGGTGTCACTCAATCTGCACGTTCCGACGTTGCACAGATATAAATAACGTCAGTTCTGGTTAAGCTGGACTTCCTCCATACAAATGTACTAACACTCCTAAACTTCCTACCCAACGAAGGTTTCAATTGTTGAGCTATCAATTTGTAACCATTTATCAGCAATAGCTGACGCAGGCGATCGCGCTCAATTGTTGTAGATTCAATATAATTGCCGATCGCAAACAGATATCAATCATCTACATGGGTACACAATTTTTTACTCAACAATTGAAACCTTTGTGATGAGAGGCTTTTGATCCTCAGTAAGTATATTTGCAGGGAAATTCACATTAATGCTCCTCTCTAATATTTGGGGCGAGATGGCTCCACTGAAACGTAAACCCCCACCACTGTCGTAGCGGCAACTGTCAGGTTTCGACTGCTGGGAATACCAGATAAATTCTGGTGCGACAGACGGCGGTACGTATGTGCCTCGCGCTACAGGGGCCAGAAGTGGTAGAACGTCAAATGCCTCCTCCCCGGAAGACTGCACCTGTAACTCAGTTTGGTATGCAGTTTCGTCGGTCGCCTTGCTCGCGGAAGCAATGGTGGTCGCTTCAAACAGATGGCGTAGGGGCAGTTCGAGCCAAAAGGCTTGCCGGATGCGAGAAATGATTTGGGTTGCCAGCAGGGAGTGTCCCTCTAATTCACAAAAGTTGTCGTTAATACTTACCTGTTGCTGTCCCAAAACTTCGCTCCAAATAGCAGCCAGTTTGGTTTCAGTAGGTGTAGTTGGTGGAACAAAATAATCTTCCCGTTCCCCGACAGAGGTCTCTGGTGCGGGTAAGGTGCGGCAGTCTATCTTACCGTTGGGTCACGTGAAATAGGAATGCCGAAGCTAGGCATTGGTTTTTCGGAACGGAAATGAGAGCTTGTCCGTTTAAACTGGCCTATCAAATGTGTCAGGAAAGCAGAAGAACAGGAAGCAGGTAAATTCTTGCCTGCTTCCTGTTCTTCTGCTGGGTTTGTGCACGCTTCTGAGCCTCAAGCTTTAATTGCCGTGACATCGCAACCGATACCAGCCCGGCGATCAACTTGCGCGCGGCACCCCCTCTAGAGCTTCTTCTTCCGTTTCAAAGATTTCAAACACAGAATCCATCATGGTGACTTCAAACACCAGTTTGGCTTCTGGATGAACATTGCAAATGCGGAAACTTCCCTTAACTTTATCCGCATCCCGCATACCTGCTACAAGTGAGGTCAGGCCAGAACTATCGATAAAGTTAACCTGACCAAGATTCACTACGACATGGCGGCTGAGTTTGGAAATACACTCTTGCAACTTGAGGCGGAATTGCCAAGCTGTCGTGATGTCCAACCGTCCTGTCGGTGCTAAGACGATAACTGTTGTACCGTCTTGAAGCGTGTGGGTTTTTTGATCAATATGAATCACTGACCCTTCCCTCAAATTTATTATCTATCGCGGTGGTTACTGTCCCAGTAGTTTAACTCACGTCGGTGACTGCTGAGGCATCCAATTCGCCCAATCTTGCGGTTTTAAGAACTTGGAGTAGAGTTCGGCTTCAGGAGAGTTGGGTTCTGGCTCGTAGCCATATTCCCAGCGTACCAAAGGTGGCAGGGACATCAGAATCGATTCGGTGCGTCCGTTGGTCTGCAAGCCAAAGGTCGTGCCTCGATCGTACACTAAGTTAAATTCAACGTAACGGCCGCGGCGATAAAGTTGGAAATTGCGCTCGCGATCGCCGTATTCTTTCGATCGGTGCTTTTCCACAATTGGGGTGTAAGCCGGCAAAAATGCCCGACCGCAGTCCTGTACGAAGGCGAACAGCGATTCCCAACTCCTAGGTTCCGGCACGCCGATGTCATTGCTGCACTCAGCGGCCTTGCCTTTGACATGATGGTCGCGGTAAAGGGGGCCTTGAGCATTTTGGTAGTCAAAAAACAGACCGCCCACGCCGCGGGTTTCTTGGCGGTGCGGGAGGTAGAAATATTCGTCGCACCAGAGTTTAAATGTCGGATAATATCCGGGATGGTGGCGATCGCAAGCTGCTTTCAGAGTTTTGTGAAAATGAGCTGCATCCTCTGCCAACGGGTAATAAGGAGTCAAATCCACACCGCCGCCAAACCACCAAATCGGCCCGGCTTCAAAATAGCGGTAATTCAGGTGAACCGTAGGCAAATAGGGATTGCGGGGGTGCAGCACCATCGAAGTGCCAGTTGCATAGAAATCGTGACCGGCAGCTTCTGGGTGCTTGGCCAAAATCAAAGCCGGCAAACTTTCGCCCCACACTTGGGAAAAATTGACTCCCCCTTGTTCAAAAATATTGCCTTCGCGCATGACGCGAGAACGTCCGCCGCCGCCTTCGGATCGTTCCCAAGAGTCCTCCTTAAATTTGCCGCCGCCATCGAGCTGTTCGAGGGCTTGACAAATTTCGTCTTGTAGGCTTTTCATAAATTGGCTGACTCTAGCTCTAGAGTCAGCCGGCGGCAAAAACGGGGAAGTCGCGGTTTTAAGAGTTGTAGAAACTGTCATAAGAATTTCTGTTGTCAGATTTGAGTCTTAGATGGGCGATGATTCCCAAATCCAGTCGTCATGTAATTATGCCACCGTAGGTCTGCAAATGATCGCTATGAAGTTACATTAAAAAATAGCAATAAAAATATACTTAAACCTGCGATCGAAAATTCGCTAACCCAATTGCAGAGCTATGGTGGAGAACACAATGCCCAATACACTCGATGTTAGTTCAGTCTTAGAAATCCTGCGACCCGTGCAAGACCCCGAACTGCAAAAGAGTTTGGTGGAATTGAACATGATTCGTAACATAAAAATTGACGGCGGTGTCGTCAGTTTTACTTTAGTGCTGACAACGCCTGCTTGCCCGCTGCGAGAATTTATTGTCGAAGATTGCCAAAAAGCGGTCAAACAGTTGCCAGGAGTCGAAAAAGTGGCGGTGGAGGTGACAGCCGAGACGCCCCAGCAAAAGGGAGTGGTCGATCGCCAAGGCATTGAAGGAGTGAAAAATATTATCGCAATTTCCAGCGGCAAAGGCGGCGTCGGCAAAAGCACAGTGGCGGTAAATGTGGCAGTAGCGCTGGCGCAAACCGGCGCGAAGGTGGGTTTGCTGGATGCCGATATCTATGGGCCTAACGACCCAAATATGTTGGGTTTGGGGGACGCGAAAGTCATGGTGAGGGACGGAAAAAGCGGGGAAAGCCTCGAACCCGCCTTCAACTACGGCGTCAAATTAGTGTCGATGGCGTTTTTAATTGACAAAGACCAGCCCGTGATTTGGCGCGGCCCGATGTTGAACGGGATCATCCGGCAGTTCCTCTATCAGGTAAATTGGGGGGATTTAGACTATCTGATTGTCGATATGCCTCCGGGTACTGGAGACGCGCAGTTGACAATGGCGCAAGCGGTGCCGATGGCTGGTGTCGTGATCGTGACCACACCGCAGACTGTGGCATTGTTGGACTCTCGCAAGGGGTTAAAGATGTTCCAGCAGTTGGGAGTGTCGGTGTTGGGAATTGTGGAAAACATGAGCTATTTTGTGCCGCCGGATATGCCCGATAAGCAATACGATATTTTCGGTTCCGGCGGCGGGGAAAAGACTGCTGCTGAGTTGGGAGTGCCGCTGTTAGGCTGCATTCCGCTGGAAATTCCGTTGCGGGAAGGTGGCGATTCGGGGGTGCCGATCGTGGTGGGGCAACCGGGTTCTGCTTCAGCTAGGGAGTTGCGGGCGATCGCGGGCCGCATTGCCGGTAAAGTTTCCGTAGCAGCCTTAGCGTAACTCACATCTTGGATTGTTAATCAGCTTTTGATGGGCGGGCGGGACGCCCACCCCACAAGAAACCTGTGAGTGTTTGTGGAACAGGCATCTTGCCTGTTGAGTTTGTGGAACAGGCATCTTGCCTGTTGAGTTTGTGGAACAGGCATCTTGCCTGTTGAGTTTGTGGAACAGGCATCTTGCCTGTTGAGTTTGTGGAACAGGCATTTTGCCTGTTGAGTTTGTGGAACAGGCATCTTGCCTGTTGAGTT